>NZ_VIKY01000110.1:0-10736 GCF_009711925.1 Dolichospermum sp. UHCC 0352
GGGACGCTTCGCGAACGCTATCGCTCTACTAATCCCTAGTAATGGTTGAGTGAGATGATGTGAACAGATACTGTACTTACTAATTTAAACCTACAAAATCTAAATACTTATTTCTTCGTAATTTAAAATTATTTTAATGACAATATTTTCAAATTCTTTATTAATTTCTGCAATTTTTGGTAAATCCTTCTCTGGCAATTTTCTAAACTTATGAACTATTAAACTTCTAACAGCGTACAAAGCTAAAGCCAAGCTATCTTTTTTCTCACTATTAAATGCTACAAGTAAGTCATTACAATAAAGAAGTAGATTGGTTTTAGTATTTCCATCAAAATGTTTTTCTAAAGTAGCTATTAATTTAGATATTCTTTCTTTTTCACTAGAAATAGATGCTATTGATTCCTTAAGTTCATATATATTTTTATCTGTATTGTTCTGGAAATTATTGATTATATCTGAAAAACTTTTTTCAAAAATTATCTCTATAATTAGTTCAATTACTTGGTAAAGAAGATAAAACCGAACCAAAGGATGTTCCTCTGTTTTTAACAAACTTTTGAAAAGTCTATGTAGATAAACTTCTCCTTGTAAATAGGATGAATTTCTCTGAAGTATCAATCTAGTATCACCAGGAGATTGAAAATTAGCTCTACTATTAATTTCTTTAAAATTATCAATAGGTTGACAGTAGTAATAACTATATGAATATAAAGAAGTAAGGTAATTATCAATATGAAAATTATCAAGTTTTTGAATTTGAGTATTAGATAAAACTAATATTATTATATCATCTCCGTAAAATTCTGTTAATCTATAACTGTCTATAGTTTGGAGATATGGAGTAAAAGTTTCGTACTGTTCTCGATTTATTAGTAATTTGAGAAATGCAACATACGCATATTTTAAAAAATGAGAATTACTTACATATTTATGTTCATTAGATACAAGAGATTGAATAGGAAACATCCAACCAACTCTCTCATTAATGTCTTTTTCATAAGCCTGAAAAATGTTATTTTCACTATTTAAAATCCATGACTTAAATATGAACAATGAGTAATCTTCAGGTTTATAATCATTGTATGCAGTTAAAACATAATCAATATAGACCTTAGTGCCACTTGAATCAGAAAGCTCAAAGTGATATTCATCATCATTAAAAGTTGATGTAACTTCTGTTAACAAATATGTTGTATTTGAAACTTCATCTATAATTTTGAGAGACATATAAAAACTTTACTCATTTAATTTGTATCTTTTGTAACTAGATTCTATTGATTCATCTATTAATAAAAATGAGTCACTTGCAGAGCTAAATAATTCTCTAAACAAGTAATAAAAATACATTCTTTGAGAGTTGCCTATTTTTTTGGCAGTTTTACTGATTTCATCTAATTTTCTAATTAACTCGTCAAGAAAGTTGTAGTCATCTTTGCTAGGTTTAATATCTGCAATACCTCTATTTATATCATCAAATGAATTAATGAGATTTTTATCTTTCAAAAAACCTACGGCAGCACCAAAACCTGTCATTACTTGTGATTTAGAAAATATTTTATCTACGCTAGAACCAAACGGCTTACCCGATAATATAATTTCTTCATTATTAAAATTCCAATCACCTGCTAATTCATGTATTTTTTTAACCAAATTATTATATGTTATGAGGTAATTTTGAAATAGATCATTATCTTGATTTTCTAGAGCAAGCTTTTCTAAACTTTTTATACTTTCAAGCAAGTCTCTTCTATCCAAACTAGACTCGTCCCTAAGAATATAAGAAGTGAAACCATCTATTACATCATTAAATCTGTATTCGCCAATTTGATGCGGAGTTTCTTCCTCAACTTCTCTAAGTAATCTTATTCCTCCAGGAATATTTTCATCGAGATAATTTGAATAAAGTATTTCTATTTGATGCCTCACCGACATAGGTGATTGACCCGTATTAAGTGTCAGCATTCTGTACAATATACCTATTTTGTTAAGACCTAAATAAATTTCAAATCTTAACTTATGATCATAAAAATTTCTTTTATTTTCATCATTTTCAAAGTCCAACTCTTTTTCTACATCGAGTAAAGTGTATGTTCTTTGTAATCCATCAATAATGATTAATTTATTTTTATGGTTATTTATATAATTGAGAGATTCATTATCATCTTCATAATTAATTTCTATATTTTCATTACCGAGTGCTAAAACTAGGGGAGGTATAGTACATCCTACTTTCAAATCTTTCTTGAGTAGGTTATATATTGACGAATATGATCTTAATCTTTTTCTTTGTAAAGGATTATTTTGAAGAATAATTTTAGCTATTTCTAAATATTCAGAAATAGAAATTTCTGTCAGAATATTGTATGCTTTTATTCTCTTATCGAAGATTTGAGAAAGTATTTTCATGAAAATTAACAGCAATAAATTTTATAGTCTTATAATAGTCTTAAATTAATGGATCAAGACAAAACTAAATGTAAAGAAAAATAAAGTAAAATTCTTTACCATATACTCAACCGCAAATGTACACTCTAAAAATATAAGATATTGCGTACATCTGCGGTTAAAAATCCTTAATGCACCAACTCAATAGCCCCCCATCCAATCAAACATTCAAATGGGGGTAATAGCTCTTAATGCACCAACACGATCACAGCGAACTGCTTGCAGCAGCGCTTCGCTATCGCCCTAAACATCCCTAGTAACGCTTGAGTGAGATAACGTAAACAGATACAGGGTAAGGTTTTCAGACTGCGAACTGCTTGCAGCAGTGCTTCGCTATCGCTCCACTAATCCCCAGCAATGGTTGAGTGAGATAATGTGAACAGATACAGGGTTTTTGGGTTGTAATAAGTGCGTTATTAATGGTGGGTATTGTTGGGTTTTCTTGTGTCAACCTAACCTACTTGCTAGATGAGCAGTATCAAAAGTAAATTTATTTTGCAAAATTAACTATCAGTAATTATAATTAAATTTATTATGTTTTCTTAAAAACAAGAAATCAACGAGCATGAAAAAATTTTTTTGTTCTGTTTTCATTGTAGTGCTACTATGTAGTTGCAAAGGCTCTGGTAAACTTGCAGGTCAGGTAACAAAAGTTGTAGTAGCAGGTGTAGCTAGTGCTGTAAGTGAATCTTTGGTAAAAACTGGAAGTGAAGCTATTGCTAAGTCATTTAGTAACCAAAACAAACTATCAAAGCAACAGGCTTTATGGAAAGCAGCTAATGAGATAAATAAGTTTACACCAGTACAAATAGATCAAGAAACCATGCTGAATAACGTTGGTGTAGAGGGTGATAAATTAGTTTATAACTATCAATTGATTAACTATTCATCTTTTCAATTAGATGGATCAAAATTTGCTTATGCTCTGTTGCCAAATGTGCAAAATTCTCTCTGTAGCACTCCAGAGACAAAACTTGCTTTGCAAAAAGGCGTATCATTTGCCTTTTGTTATTTCGGTAATGATAGTAGATTTATAACCAAGTTTATTATAGATCCAGCAGACTGTGGTTATTAAATTAGTATGTCTATCAGCTAGACACAGCCTTCTGAATGAAGTAGTTTTTATTCTTCGGGATAAAGTAACCAATATTCTTCAATAGATATTTTCCTATAATCTTCTGGATCATTATCTCTGAAAAATAAATCCAACGCTTTTTCAGTAATTTTCCCACTTTCTACTGGTTTTACTAAAACCTTATCTTGATAGTAGCCGATTATCATAACATGAAGAAGTAGGTTTTGAAGTACGGTGTCTCCCAACCTAAATTTTTGACCAGACTCAATAAGATCAGGGATTGTACCAAGTCTAAATAAAACGTGGGGATCTTGGTTTTTATTTACTGGAGCTAATGGTAGTGGTAAATATACATCTATCATGTTTTTATTCCTGTGAACTCTGTATATTTACATATTAACTACTATTTATTAATTTAGCTATATAGAATTAAAAATTTCCAGATATGTTCTTAATCCACCACTATAAAGAAGTTCTGTTATTGGAACTGAAGTTCTATCATTTTCTAAATAAATCATATTTGTTGGTAAGAAACCAGCAAATACAAGATTAAAGTCTGCTTGGTCATCCCTTATCGGTTCGGTAATTAAAACACAGGCTAATACAGCATTATTTTGTAGTTCGTCTTTGCTGATAAACCATCTCGCAGTATCAATTCTACTGCTATGAGTTGCCTTTACTTGAATGCCTATATTTGAATTATAGGTAATCAAATCAACTTTACCATCTCCACCAGGTAATACATTATAATTGACTGACCTAACTAAATCACCCAAGCAGCTTTTTACAACTTCTTCACCTAACTTACCTTTCATTGTATTGATAAAAATTAGTTTGGGATCTTCATTTCTATATTTAGCAACCATTTTCCAGCAAAAATCACGTACTTCGTCCCGTTTCTTACCATAAATTTTAGTGATTTCGCTGTGCCTTCCTTCTGTAGGACAATAAAGCAACTCATTAGATTTTAATCTGTTAATGAAATCAGATTGTAAAAATTTTAAGGGTATTGTCCAATCTAATTGGGATAGATTATTAATTGGTGCATTAATCAGTATTGTTCCTTGAAGGTTAGCACCAATTAGATTGGCATCTTTCAAGTCTGCTCCTTCTAAATTGGCATTGGATAAATTAGCATTGGATAAATTAGCTAATATTAGCTTTGCATTAGTTAGGTTAGAATCACTTAAATTACTGTATGAAAGATTTACTAAACTTAAATCTGCCATTTCTAAATTAACATTAGTTAAATTTGCACCTGTTAAATTAGTTATTATGTTATCAGGATCATAATCATAACATAAACTCTTGAGAATAGCACCACTTAAGTCAGCATTTTTTAAATTTGCACCAGCCAAATTAGCACCGCTAAGGTTAGCACATCTTAAATTTGCATTTTCCAAATTGCTATTTTCTAAATTAGCCCAACTCAGATTAGCACATTTTAAGTTAGCTCCTATTAGATTAGCATCTATTAAATTAGAATTCCATAAATAAGCACCAGTTAAATTTACAGCTACTAAATTAGCAGATATTAAGTTAGTACCACTAAGATGAGCATTTGTTAAGTTAGTGTTATTTAAGTTTGCATGATTTAGGTGAGCAGAATCTAAATTAGCAGCAACTAAATTTGCCTGACTCAGATCAGCATAATTCAATTTAGCACTAAATAAATTGCTTTGAATCAGAACTGATCCATGTAGTTTAGCGTGATTAAGTTTAGCAAAACTGAGATTAGCAAAAATGCAATTTGTGTTAGTCATATCAGCTTCAATAAGATTTGCACAACGCAAATTTGCATTCATCAGATTTGCATCTCGCAATTTAGCTTTAATAAGATTTGCACGGCGTAATTTAGCGTTGTTAAAATCTCTATTTCCTGATGCGTAACTTTTTATAAGTTCGTATTCGTTCATATTTTTAATAATTGACTTTAATTGTTTCCATCCTAACAATAAAATTTTTAACATTCCCCACCCAAGTAAAAACTTAGATGGGGTATAGCATTATCTTAATGCACCAACTCAATAGCCCGCTTAGTCAACGCTTCCGCAGTCAAACCATTAAAAGCCATCAACTCACCCGCACTAGCGGTAGTTTCCCCACGCTTCCAGGCAAAAGAATCACGCTGAGAATTACTGCGTAACATGATAGGTTCTAACATCGCCGCAGCCCCACCTGTCACACCAATTAAGGCATCTCCACCAAACAATTGCTCAAAATCGGCATCACTTAAAAAACCGTTATCTGGTTCAGAACAAGTATCCCAAGCAGTATCATGAGGACGATATAAACGACGAGGATTGATAATAGAAACAATCTTCACACCAATACCTTCAGTTTCTAAAAAAGCCGCCGCTTCAAACACAGGAATTAAAGTCAAATCGCCAATGACAGCAAATACAACAGTCTTGCCACCAGCCACTTCATGTAATAACACCGCACCATCAATTAAGCCTTTTTCAGTTTGGGCAAAGGTGCTACGAATTGGCAAAGGAGACTTACTAGCAGTAATGACAATGCCCTTATTTTTTGTTTGCAAAGCCCAGTCATAACAGACTTGAATACTGTTAGCATCTGGGGGAAATAATGGGAAGACATTTCCGGTTCTCATCAAAGAAGCAAAATAGGCTTCAATTTCTGGTCTTTGGTGAGTCCAACCGTTGCGTCCTTGTTCTAAAGCCCCCGCTGTAAATAATGTAATTGTTGAGGGTGTTTTGCGGCGTAATTCTGCCATTGCTTGGGTGACAGTTTGCCAAATTGGTAAACCATTGATAGCAAAAGATTCATAAGAACACCATAAAGTTCTCGCCCCCATTAAGGATAAACCAGCCGCTAAACCAGCACAAGCATCTTCGCTCAAAGGTTCGTAAACTTGCCCAGATGGGGCTTGATGATAGGTGTCATCGGTAGTGGGGTGAATGATTTTTAATGCCTCATTAATATTACCAATTCCTGAAGCAGCGTTACCATCGGCGTTAGTCACGAGGAAATTTTTATCTTTATTTCCTACTACTCCCACCAGCTTACCCATGACAGTTGTAGAAACTTGGGGAACTGCGCCAACTTGATATTCTACTAATGGTAATTCGCCAATTTCTGCTAAGGGTAATTCAAATTCTGTGACTACAGTTTTCGCAGCCGGACCACCTCCAGCCCGTTCCGCATTTGTCCGCACAATTTGCCATGCTGGGGCTGATAATGCCCGTTTTTGTAAGGCGCTGACGATATGGGGCGCGGTTAAAGTATCTTGAGGATAGAGGTTGTGGGATTTTGCCCCTAAAGCGTGAACCCCTGCCCCTTTGAGTTGTTTGATAATAAATACCGTCAATTTACCGCCGAGTGCTGAACGGGCAGCTTTATCCATGCCTACTAATACCGCTTTGGTAAATTCTAGGCGTTTCTCAAAGGAAAATGCGGTACTATCAACATATTCACCGGCTTGATTTTGGTCGTCAAAATCTTTAGCATTGACTAATACGACTTCGGCAAAACCGTTACCTTTCCAGAATGCAATCATCTCTGCGTTAGTTTTCAAAGATACCATGCTGTGGTGTTCTTGGCTGTAACCGTTCCACACTAATATGGGCAAGAAGTTGGTAACAGTGGGGTAAGCGGTGTTAAAATGTGCCATTGCACTCATGATATAGGGTTCACCCAGTCCCCCGTCTCCCAGGGTGAAGGGGAAGAGTTTATCACGGTGCAACAGGGCTGCGGCCATAGCGAAATGTTGTCCTTGTCCCAGGGGGCCAGCCGGTGCGAGAATGCCGGGAATGTAGCCGGATAGGTGTCCTAATAATCCATGCTTTTCTCGAAAGCGATCGCCCAATTGTTGTACTGTAGAAATGCCCATGTCTTCTAAGGAACGGTCTAAGAACATGGCGCTATAGAAACCAGGGGCGTGATGTCCCACTTCAGTGATAATGTTTTTATGTCCCAGCATGACCAAAGCTGCATAAGCTTCCGCTTGACTGGCAAAACCGCCGGGATGTCCAGAAGCCTTACTAGCACTGATGTGTAGTGTGAGGTAGCGCAGGGCATCAGCGGCCAGTAAGGTTTGATATACTGCATTTGGATCTGTTGGGGATGCGATCGCCCTCTTGCCCGATTCTATCACGGGAGTTGCCCCATAAGTTTCAAAATCTGGCAATGCTTCCCCAAAATATTGTATCCCTTCACAAAAATTTGGAACTGCGGAAGCTGCCTTTGTCGTAATTACTGTCATGTTGAGTACCTGAATAAAATCGGAAAAACTTGAGTTTCTGGTTTAATGTAACCAAGATTTTACATCTTTGAGGATCTAATAGTTAATTGCTTTTTCGCAATATCACCATAAGTAGGTTAAATACTCATCTCACATGATTACTTGTTTTTCCTTTCATGTCATTAAATCAGTATACGTAGGGGTTTAGCAGTGCTAAACCCCTACACATCTAGTTTTTTTGATAATCTTGTGAAAATTCAAATCTCAAGGGTTTATAGTTGAAGTTGAGTTATTGTGTAATTAATTGTGTAATCAAAATAGGAGAAAATTATGCAACTACTACCAGGACCAAAAGTATCAGCTACTATTCAAGTTTTAAACTGGATATTCAGACCCATGAGTTATTTGACAGAATGTGCCAAGACTTATGGTGATTTATTCACTTTAAAATTGCAAAGTAATTTACCACCAATGTTATTTGTTCATTCTCCTGAAGCAATGCAGCAGGTGTTAAGTAATGATCAAAAAGACTTGGAAGCACCAGGAGATTTAAACAGTATTTTTCAATATTTACTGGGCAAAAATTCTGTCATTAGTCTTAGTGGTAAAGCACATCAACGTCAACGTCAATTAATTATGCCTCCTTTTCACGGGGAAAGAATGCGAACTTATGCAGAATTAATTGAGAATATTACCACAAAAGTTTTTAATCAACAACCAAAAAATCAATCTTTTAATATTAGGAACATTACCCAAGATATCACTCTTCAGGTAATGATGGAAGCTGTTTTTGGCATTTATGAAGGAGAACGAGCAGAAAAACTTAAACATTTACTTTGTGAAATTTTAGAACAGGGTAGCAGTCCTTGGAGAGTTGCTTTTCTCTATCTTCCCAAATTGAAAGAAATCATAGGAATTTCTGAAATTTGGAAAAGACAAATGAAGAAACAGGAAAAAGCTGATCAACTCATTTATCAGGAAATTCAAGAAAGAAGAGAAAATTTTGATCCTAATCGCACAGATATTCTTAATTTACTTATGTCTGCTCAAGATGAAAACGGTCAACCTATGACTGATGCAGAATTAAGAGATGAATTGATGACTTTATTAGTCGCAGGTCATGAAACTACAGCCACAGCTATTTCTTGGGCTTTTTACTGGATTCATAAACTCCCGGAAGTTCGAGAAAAGCTATTAGTCAAATTGGATAGTTTAGGAGAAAATCCTGATTCTAATACTATCTTTAAATTGCCATATTTAACTGCTGTCTGTAATGAAACATTAAGGATTTATCCCATAGCAATGCTAACTTTTCCCAGAAAAGTAAAAACACCTATTTCTCTTTGTGGTTATCAACTTGAAGCAGGTACAATTATTATGGGTTCAATTTATTTAACTCATCAACGGGAAGATATTTATCCTCAACCTGAAAAATTCAACCCAGAACGCTTTTTAGAAAAACAGTTTTCTCCCTATGAATTTCTACCTTTTGGTGGTGGTGCAAGACGTTGTATCGGTTTAGCATTTGCCCAAATGGAAATGAAATTAATATTAGCTAAAGTTCTGAAAATATGGTCAATGAAATTAGTGAATACCGATGAAATTAAACCACAAAGACGGGGTTTAGTTACAGGTCCAAATGGTCCCATAAATTTAGAAATTCAGAATCTTCGTCAACCAGAATCTGTAAATTTAGAAACAGTCACAGTTTAACAGCAATAATTTCTCAAACAAGATCCCTGATTTATTGAATAAATTGGGGATCTATAGTAATCCTAAATAAGACGTATTTGTATAACCTGCCGTAAACATACATCTCTTCCTTCTCTACCTCTGCGCTCTCTGTGCCTCTGTGGTTCGTTCTCCGACAACAACTCAAATAGGATGGCTATATTATTGTAACTAATCTCCACTAAAATTTTACCTAATTTACTTGCAATTTGCCGTAAATATTAATAATATAAAAAAGCCAGGTTTCTATGTCATAAGAGATATGCAAGAATACGACGTTATCATCATCGGTGCTGGACACAACGGTTTAGTTTGTGCAGCTTATTTACTCAAAGCAGGTTATAGCGTCCTTCTACTAGAAAAACGTCCTGTTCCCGGTGGTGCAGCCACAACAGAAGAATGTATCCCAGACAAAGCACCAGGTTTTAAATTTAACTTGTGTGCCATTGACCATGAATTTATTCATTTGGGTCCAGTAGTAGAAGAATTAGAACTGACAAAATATGGCTTAGAATATCTAGATTGTGACCCAGTTGTATTTTGTCCTCACCCCGACGGTAAATATTTTTTAGCTCATAAATCCTTAGAAAAGACCTGTGCAGAAATTGCTCGTTATAATGAAAGAGATGCTAAAAAATATGCCGAGTTTACAAATTATTGGCAACGGGCAATTAACGCCATGATTCCCATGTTTAATGCCCCACCCAAATCAATTATAGATATTTTTGGTAACTACAATCTGCAACAAGTTAAAGATTTATTTTCTGTAGTTGGTTCTCCCGCCAAAAGTTTTGATTTTGTGCGAACAATGTTAAACAGCGCCGAAGATATTCTTAATGAATGGTTTGATGAAGAATTTCTCAAAGCCCCCCTATCTAGATTAGCATCAGAATTAGGTGCGCCACCTTCTCAAAAAAATCTGGCAATTGGGGTGATGATGATGGCTATGCGTCATAATCCTGGAATGGCTAGACCTCGCGGCGGTACAGGTGCATTGGTGCAAGCTTTGGTGAAATTAGTTAAGAGTAAAGGTGGGGTAATTCTCACAGACCAGCACGTAGAAAAGATTTTAATTGATGATGGTAAAGCGGTAGGAGTTAGGGTAGCAGGTGGTAAAGAATATCGAGCAAAACAGGGAGTAATTTCTAATATTGATGCTCAAAGATTATTCTTACAAATGACAGAAAAAAGTGATATTGATGCCGTTGATCCTGATTTGTGGGAAAGGTTAGAACGACGGATTATCAATAACAATGAAACCATTCTGAAAATAGATTTAGC
>NZ_VIKY01000111.1:0-35587 GCF_009711925.1 Dolichospermum sp. UHCC 0352
TCTCCAAATGCTTCGCCCGTACAGTTGTCCGTTGTCCGTTGTGATGACCCACTGACCACTGACCACTCGACCACTGACCACTGACACGAATGAGTTATTTACCCATACCTAACTGTTGGGCTTTTTGGTAAACCTTACCTTCGGTCAGTAGAGAAGGAGCAATGACAACTTCAACTTGCTGCATTTCCTTAATGTTTTTAGCGCCTAAAGTTCCCATACTGGTCTTTAAAGCTCCTAAAAGATTATGAGTACCATCATCCAAGCCGGCTGGACCTGTGAGTATTTGTTCTAGAGTTCCAGTTGTACCTACGCGAATCCGAGTCCCTCGCGGTAATATCGGGCTGGGAGTTGCCATACCCCAGTGATAACCACGCCCAGGGGCTTGGGCGGCTCTGGCAAATGGAGAGCCAATCATCACAGCGTCAGCACCACAGGCGATACATTTACAGATGTCTCCCCCGGTGATTAAACCACCGTCAGCGATGATAGGGATATATTTCCCAGTTTCCCGATAATAATCGTCTCTAGCGGCCGTACAATCAGCGATCGCAGTGGCTTGAGGTACGCCCACGCCCAACACTCCACGAGAAGTACAAGCAGCACCGGGTCCAATACCTACCAATACCGCTGCTGCACCAGCTTTCATCAACTCTAAGGTGACTTGATATGTAACGCAATTTCCTAATGCCACAGGGATGGGCATAGAACGACAAAACTCCGCTAAATCAAGGGGAGTGATAGATTCTGGCGATAGGTGATTAGTAGAAACTACTGTAGCTTGGATAAAAAATAAATCTGCTCCAGCTTTAGCTACAATTTCACCATATTTGCTTGCCCCGGCTGGAGTTGTGCTAACTGCCGCAATACCGCCTTGTTGTTTAATTTCCTGAATACGTTTTTCAATTAATTCCGGCTTTATTGGTTCAGCATACAATTCTTGCATCAGACTGACAAATTCTTCTTTGCCGACGGAGGCAATCCGATCTAAAATCGGTTCGGGGTCAGCATAGCGAGTTTGGATACCCTCTAAATTAATTACTCCCAATGCCCCCAATTGGGACAAGCGAACAGCCGTTTTTACATCAACGACACCATCCATTGCACTGGCAATAATGGGGATTTCTCGCTCAATATTGCCAATTGTCCACTTGGTATCAGTTAAACTCGGATCGAGAGTTCTGTTACCAGGGACTAAAGCAATTTCATCAATTCCATAGGCTCGACGCGCCACTTTTCCCCGCCCAAGTTGAATTTCCACGCTTTAACTTCTCTCAAAACTGTTTAAGCTAGGGTATCAAATTGTGGTGATATTGGGAATTGGGAACAATTGAAAATTTTTGATTTTTCATTCTGTTCTCATGTATTAGGGTTTATTTTTATTAGCATAATTAGCACCTGTATAACCTGTGGCTACCCAAATAACTGCCCTAGCACCATCCCTAAGAGATTTTTCAATCGGTTCTGGTGAATTTGCGGAAGGAACTGATAGGGGTTTAAAATTCATGCCTCGACTACCTAAAACAATTTCACCAACGATGCAAGCACGACGCATATGAAAGTCAGATGTAATTAAATAAACACTTTTGATGCCACGAGATTGTAATTCATCCACTGTAGTAGTAAAATTAGTAACCGTGTCTACAGCTTCATAGTCCAAGTTTAAACGCCGGGGATCAATTCCTGCATTAGCAAATATTTTTTTAGTATGCTGAGGTGGACTGCCCCCAGAAATCCAAATGGGTATATTGGGATATTGGTGGGCTAATTTGGCTGTAAACTTTTCTCTTTCTAGTAAGCGGGTAGAACCGCCTAAAACTAATATTGCTTGTGGTTGTACAAATTGGTTTTGTACTGCCTTGCACCCCCACCAGATGAATAAGGGGAGGAGACAAGCCATAACCCTCACAGATTTCCCTGTCAAAAGTAGCTTATTCAAGGCTCTATAGGTATGTCTATTCGGACTAGAGTTTTCTTTAAAAATCAGCACAATAACGCACAGGGATGATGGTTAGTATAAGTTTTTGCGAACTATATCTAGAAAAAAGTTGGTAACGTTGCAATCATTGAATCTACATTGCTGTAATTTCTGCCATATCCTAAACTATCTGAGAAAATTAATCAAAGGTGTCTCACCACTCATTGACAACATAATTTTTAGATTTACTATAAGACCTAACACGCCTAAGAATTTTAATTAGTGTAACTGCTTGCTATATGTGACAATGATTTATTTGTTTTCACAAGCATAATTTTCAATTCTTAATGAATACAATTAGGAAAGAATACATAAATCTTTATATTTACCTTCGAGGCGATCGCTTTTGCTAGTAATATTAAGGAATATGAATTAAATAAAGTGCAAAAGTAGGGTGTGTTAGCGACAGCGTAACGCACCATTTCAGGTTAAGTCAGAATTGCAGGTTATTAAATTTGCGTTCCTAAGGGACTTCCAGGAAATAAATTATCCCAATAAATAAATGAACAAACGAACCACAGAGGCACAGAGAACACAGAGAGAGAAGAAATAGGGAGGGTTTTTGCGTTAGTTTTGGGACATTTTTTTATTTGGAAGTCTCTAAGTGGCTAGTACCGCAGGGCGGAAGTCAAAAGTCAAAAGTCAAAAGTCAAAACTAATATACAGTAAGCTTTTTGGCGATTGAATATGGTTGCTTTATTTACGCCGTGATGTACTAGTTAGAGACTTCCAAGAAATAAATTATCCTAAGAAACGAACCACAGAGGCACAGAGTACACAGAGAGAGAATTTCTGCATCAGTTTTGGGACATTTTTTTATTTGGAAGTCTCTTAGGTAAATTGTCAGAAATGGCTATAGCTTGCGTGACGACGCAGGAGTTATACGCCACGCTGCGCTATCAGGATGTACAGGATTAAAGGATGAACAGGATCAAAACAGAAATTTTATGAGCCATTGGCGGAAATTATCATGATAGAATTTGTAGGTGGTTGAGTCAAAAATAGTTTCTATTTGCAAGAACTCTAACCAATTTTCTAATAATTCTTCAATATCATATTCATCAGTATTTAGGAAATTGGCAATATCTGTAACTGATATGGGTTGTGTTGTCTGGGATAAAACTTGCAACACTGCTAGGGGAAAATCTTGATGTTGAGAACCCAGCATTTTTTCTAAATGTTGTTGGTAATAGGTTTCTAATGGTGGTGGAAATGATGTTCCTATTTGGGAAGGTTGGGGATAAAAATTATTAGTAATAGCAGCTAAAATTTGACTAACATACATAAAATTATTTTCGCTGCGGTTGGTTAAGTTAGTTATAAATTCTGCTTCATTTATTTGGTGGCTATTTAACCAGGATTTGATTGACCTCTCCCCCAACCCCTCTCCTGCGAGGAGAGGGGAGTTAGACAAGTTTTTTTCCTCTATTTCTGTAATAGGAGAAGGGGAGTTAGAAGCATCTTGTTCCCCCATTCCCTCGTAGGGAAGGGGGGTGAGGGGGGTTAGGTTTCTCCTAATATAATTTTGAATATCCTGTTTATTTTCCTGTGGATAATCTTCTAAATGCAAACTTTGCACCGGTGCTTCAATTAATAAACCGGAATTACTGGATAAAAACGGACGACGGGTAAGGAGAAAATAAATCCCTTGGGGAATGTAGCGGGGAAGATAAAAAATATTTGTTCCTGGTGGTTGTAATTGGGAATTAATGCAATTTAAACTATCAATAGCAATAATTAATTTTTGATTGGGTTGCAAATTGTCGCTGATTTGTTGGAGAAGTAAGGATAAAAACCAACTCCCTTCTGTAGCATTATCGGGTAAATTTGGCAGAGATATTTGATCAAATGTGGCGATAATTTGAGAACATATATATTTGATAAATTCTTCAGCGTGATTTTTCCCCTCTAGTTCTGCATTGTAATAAATTACCTGACGATTTTCTGAGGAATTTTCTTTAATATATTGAGCAATAATTGCACTTTTACCGCTACCGGGTAGACCGATAATAGTGAAATAACCCCGGTTGTAGCGATTGAGAAAATTATGAATCGCAGTAAACACGAAATCACGACCGAGAAAATTCGCGCTTTTTTGGTGAATTATGGCTGTAAATTCTTGGTAATTAACTATGGAATTATTCATAGTTGGTGGTCTGGGTGATAAACTCATCATTTCATGCTCCCTGATTTTCCAACTTTAAAAAATGCACCATTCCCCCAGCGTCACCCGCAATAATTGTTAACCCATTTGGTGTAACTGCACAGGAATGAAAGTCAGCGTCACCACTAAAAGTAGCTATTTCCACCCCTGTCTCTAAATTCCACACCTTCACAGTATTGTCCCAAGAACCAGAAATCACCCGTTTTCCGTCTGCTGTCACTGCTACTGCTCGTACCGAACCACCATGACCTGTGAGGGTGAACTGTTCCTCCCCTGTCTCTAAATTCCACACCTTCACAGTATTGTCCCAAGAACCAGAAATCACCCGTTTTCCGTCTGCTGTCACTGCTACTGCTCGTACCGAACCACCATGACCTGTGAGGGTGAACTGTTCCTCCCCTGTCTCTAAATTCCACACCTTCACAGTTTTGTCATCAGAACCAGAAATCACCCGTTTTCCGTCTGCTGTCACTGCTACTGCTTGTACCCAATCACTATGACCTGAGAGGGTCAACTGTTCCTCCCCTGTCTCTAAATTCCACACCTTCACAGTTTTGTCAACTGAACCAGAAATCACCCGGTTTCCGTCTGCTGTCACTGCTACTGATTGTACCAAACCACTATGACCTGAGAGAGTCAACTGTTCCTCCCCTGTCTCTAAGTTCCACACCTTCACAGTTTTGTCAACTGAACCAGAAATCACCCGTTTTCCGTCTGCTGTCACTGCTACTGCTTGTAACGAACTACTATGACCTGTGAGGGTGGACGGTTCCTCCCCTGTCTCTAAATTCCACACCTTCACAGTATTGTCCCAAGAACCAGAAATCAGGTGTTGATGAAGTTTTCAAAGGCAGTAAATACGAATTTGCGACCGCAGAAGGATTCGATTTTTTCGGTAATTAATGATTGAAATTCTGGTGGATATGTAAATGAATCTGTGTTTTTGTTTTGATTACGAAGTAATTCGTCTAACTTTTGACTGATTTCCTCAATTTTTTGAATACTGTATGATTCTAATGGCTTACCACTTTTTTTTACTAATTCTATAAAAATATCTTTAAATTTCTCTAACTCTTGATTCCAGTCAATATTTAATTCTTGTATTTTCTGTCGTAGAGTATTCCAATCTTGTTCTTCCCACACAACACAAGCATCTATTTCTCCTTTAACAATTTCATAATTTTGTGTGTGAAAACTCTTGTCGAAAGCTTTTTTAATTACATCTTTTAGAAAAAGTTCTGCTAGTATGTCTGAGTCATTCCATTGATCTTCAGTTTTAGATTGGTCATATTTAATAACAGCACAAGCATAAATAATATCAAAATTCTGTTGTGGATGTTCTGTTTGATCAAAGTTAAAATCCTTTAACATCCTGATAATAGCAGGATTGCTTCTAATCTTATTAACAGCAATAGGAGCAGCAGCGCCAAAAATACGAGCAATTGCGGTCACAAAAGGTTGACTAGGGTTAAAGTTCATACTATTTCTTTAATCTATATTCAACTAGACATGATTATACTTTATCATCCTGTAAACATTACCCTTTATTTTTAAACATTTATTAAGTATTTATCAAGATCCTTCATGCAAAATTGGTAAGGGTTTAGCATTGCTAAACCCCTACGACAACACAATATTTTTTATCTCGTATATCTCGTTCCCAGGTCTCTGACTGGGAATGAATAAGATAAGGCTCTGCCTTCAATGAGATAAGATGGAGGCAGAGCCTCATCAACTGCATTCCTAGTCAGAGACTAGGAACGAGATAAAGATTTATTATTTTCAGTTATTATTTGGTATATACCCTATAGAATTATGTGTTCCCCGCACTGTTATGGAAAATCAACTGGGATTTTTGCTGAAGCTGCTATTATTTTCGACTTTGCTATCAGTATTAATTAAATATGCTTGTCCGTTTTTAGGGATTCCAGCAACGGTGACAAATGTGCTGATTATGATTTTATCACCAACTATAATTATGGCCACTGTTCTCCTGTGGCGAATACCAAGACAAAAGCAAAATTAATCAAAAAAATATAGGTAATGTTGCTAAAATCAGCTAATCTAACTGCATTGTCATCAAAAAGCATTTTACCAAGCTGGGAGTCTTGCTTGTGAATCTTGGTCAATGGATAGGCTTAATTGCTTTAGTTATATCTTTATATATATTGTGGCAACTTAGGGACGTTCTGCTACTAATATTTGCTGCTGTTGTTTTAGCGACGACTTTAAATCGTCTCGCGCGACGCTTTCAAAGTTTAGGAATAAAACGAGGATTATCAGTTTTATTAGCTGTAGGGATTTTCTTTGCGGGTGTTGTCTGTTTTTTCTGGTTAATTGTCCCACCTTTTGTCCAGCAATTTCATGAACTTACTTATCGAGTTCCCCAAGGATTTGGGCGTTTTAATAGTTGGATTGATGTCCAAAGAACTCATATTCCTGCACAATTATTACCTTATATACCGGATCTGAATAGTTTAATTGAACAAGCTCAACCACTATTTAATCGCCTATTAGGTAATTCTTTTGCTTTTGTTTCTGGATCTTTAGAAGTTGTTCTCAAAATTTTATTAGTCCTGGTGTTAACAGGAATGTTTTTAGTTAATCCTGATGCTTATCAAAAAGTATTTGTTCGCATATTTCCCTCTTTTTATCGGCGACGGGTGGTGGGAATTGTAGAACAGTGCGAAGTTTCTTTAGAGGGATGGGTGACTGGTGCTTCTATTGGTGTTTTTGTAGTTGGGTTGATGAGTTTGGTGGGTTTATCAATTTTAAGGGTGAAGGCTGCATTGGCTTTGGGTGTGTTAGCCGGATTTATGAATTTAATTCCTAATTTGGGTCCGACTATGAGTGTAGTACCGGCAATGGCGATCGCTCTTTTAGATAATCCCTGGAAAGCTGTTGCTGTTTTTGTTCTCTACTTTTTTATTCAACAGGCTGAGAGCAATTTTATCACACCTGTAGTTATGGCACATCAAGTATCTTTACTACCAGCAGTTACTTTAATTTCTCAGTTATTTTTTGTGACATTTTTTGGATTTTTAGGATTATTTTTAGCACTTCCTTTAACGGTTGTTGTCAGAATTTGGGTGCAAGAAATATTGGTTAAAGACGTGTTAGATAAATGGGGTAATTATGCAGAAGATAATACCGAATTAGTGATAGTGGAGAAGTATTCAGATATCAATGATGAAGTGGAATAGTTTAGGAGGGTACTTTTGTATAAATAAATTCATAAATACAGTTACTTCTGATCAGATTTTCAATTTTTGAATATTTTATACTTATTAAAAGTATAAATAAAATTATAATTGTAGTATTATAAACTTCATTTTTTCTCAGAAATAGCTTAAAAAACACCCTCTAAGGAATGATTTATTTTTTAATTTTAATTTCATCTATATTTGTGCTGTTAATTACGACATCAATTATTTTTCAGATATAAAATGTGTTTCTACGCAATTTGTAGGCACATACAGCGGTTTCCGCTCTTATGAGGTACAAAGTTGAATCATGAAACTCTTGTAGTGCGGGCATCTTGCCCGCTAGATATGTACCTCATAACACCGGGAAGTGCTGTATATTTTTAATGATTGTGTAGCTACCGTTTCAAAAGTAACTCTCAAAAGTATTTTTTACCATTTTAGGTATTGATAATGACTTACAACTCAGAGGAAATGCAGCAGATTCTTGAAGTAGCTTTTAGACGAAAGCAACAGGGAGAATATACAAGAGAACAAATTATAGAAATAGCCTCAGAATTAGGTGTTTCTTCAGAGTCGCTACAAGCTGCGGAACAAGAATGGTTAAAAAATAATATAGAAGTGAAACAAGAGCAAATGTCTAATAGTCAACAACGGAAAGGATTCAAATCACACCTATTTGCTTTTCTGGCAATTAATGGTTTTTTGGTGCTGTTAAATCTGGTGGTAAGTCCTGGATATTTTTGGGCAATTTATCCCATATTAGGATGGGGATTAGGTTTATTATTGCATGGAATCAAGGTTTATATCAGTAATACCTAAAAGAGATCCCCGAATTCTTGAAGAATTCGGGGATCTTATCCCCTTTTAATTTAAGATTTACTACAGCGTCTTTTTGGGCTTGATAATTACTCAACTATATTCACTATTTCAGAATTAGCTAATGTTGGTGCGGTGAAAATTTGCGAATACAAATTTGTAGGTTGTTGACGAGCAACAATTGGTAAGACTTGACGAGCATGAGCCGCAACTTCCACTGTTTTCACATCATAAGCTTGTGTGATCATCTTAGGATAAAAACCAATACCAATGATGGGAATTAACAAGCAAGCGGTGATAAACAATTCACGAGGCTTAATATCAAGAACTACAGCATCTAAATGTAGGTCTTGATGTTGATTACCGTAGAAAACTTGACGCAACATGGAAAGTAAATAAATGGGTGTCAAAATCACGCCAACTGCTGATAGAAAGATGACTACAATTTTGAAGCTGGAACTGTAAACATCGCTAGTAGCAAAACCTAAGAACACCATCAATTCACCGACAAAACCACTCATACCGGGTAAAGCCAGAGAAGCCATTGAACCTATAGTAAAGAGAGCGAAAGTTCTGGGCATTACTTTAGCTATACCGCCCATTTTATCCATTACTAAGGTGTGGGTACGTTCGTAAGTTACACCAGAAAGGAAGAATAAACTAGCAGCAATTAAACCGTGAGAAACCATTTGTAATACAGCACCGCTAATCCCGATTTCTGTATAAGATGCAATGCCAATTAACACAAACCCCATGTGGGCAATTGAAGAGTAGGCCAAACGGCGTTTGAGATTGGTTTGAGCAAAGGCACAACAAGCGCCGTAAACAATATTAACTACACCTAAAATCGCTAAAACTGGCGCAAAGGCAACATGAGCATCAGTTAACATTTCTACGTTGAAGCGAATTAGGGCATAACCACCCATCTTTAACAAGACACCGGCTAAAATCATTGAACCGGGTGCAGATGCTTCACCATGAGCATCAGGCAACCATGTATGTAACGGGAAAATTGGTAGTTTGACACCGTAAGCGATTAAGAAACCTGCATATAGTGCTAGTTCTAAAGCTTTGGGATATTCTTTCATTCCCAATTCGGTCATGTTGAAGGTGAAGTTATCACCATAGAAAGCCATTGCAAAACCAGCTACCAGTATAAATATAGAGGCTGCGGCGGTATAGATAATAAATTTGGTAGCTGCATAACGGCGGTTTGCGCCTCCCCAGATGGCAATTAGCAAGTAAACGGGTACTAACTCTACTTCCCACATCAAGAAGAACATTAACAAGTCCTGGGAGAGGAATACACCTAACTGAGCGCTGTACATAATCAACATCAACGCATAAAATAAACGCGGCTTGGTGGTTACTTTCCAAGCCGCGAATACTGCGAGTGTGTTAATGAAGCCCGTTAGAAGTATCAGGGGCATTGATAAACCATCAATGCCTAGCGACCAGTTCAAGCCAAGTTGGGGTATCCAAGGATAGCTTTCTGTCATTTGCAGGGCTGAACTTTGAAAGTCGTAACTCTGCCACAGGGCAAAAGTCATGAATGCAAAGTCTAATAGTGCCACTCCCAAGCCGTACCAGCGGACGGTTTTACCCTCTTTATCGGGAATGATGGGAATTGCGAGGGCTGCCACTAAAGGCAGGAAGATTATGGCTGATAACCAAGGAATTTCTATGGCATTCATCACTGTTGACAATATGTTTTTGGTTTTGCTTTTGTTTACATTATATTAAGGAATCGTTACGTCTGTAAACGATTTCTTATGAAGATTTCCAATTTGGAGGACAGATAGTCATAAATACTTACTAAATTATGCCGCGAGTCCATTCTAAATGTAAATTTTTGCAACGTCAACAAAAAAACAGCGACTAATATCGCTGTCTTTAGTTATAGTGAACAGCTTGAGGATAAATTAAATTTTTATCAAAGTTATCTCTGTTTCTTAGACAATACGGTTGACAATCATCCACACTTCTCCATCTGATCTTACGAAAGGGACAGAAATGGTCTTAAAGCCTGTAATGAAAGGTTTGTAGTAAACTTGCCAATACATGGGACTAAGTTCATCAGCACAGGTTTTGAGGAGTTTAATTTCCTTTGCTAGTTCCCAAGCTAGTTCATTAACTCGTTCAGCATGAATTTGAGCAATTTTTTTGGCTTCTTCTAGCTGTTCTTGCTGTTGGGATATGCGAATAGACATAGGTAAATACCGATTGAGATGGGCTTTCTTTTGTTGTATTTGCTTTTCTAGGTAATATAAGGCATCGTCTATGCCTTTAAGTTCGGCGGACAGTTGGACGTTTTCTCTGGCTTGACGACGGTAAGCTTCAACTATGGCTAGGGGTGAGTCGTTTTCGCCCGATTCTACATGATGATTAGTCAGTGCAGCGCGTTCTTGTTGGAGTGCTTGAATTTGAGATTTCAGTGCTGCTATTTCTGACTGGATTTTTTCCATATATTTATGATGAGTAGTTGGTAATTAGAAGTTGTTAAATTTTCAATCATCTGGTCTATCTTCGGTGAATTGATCAATTGCCTCTACCATGCCTTCTGAATAGGGTTCAAGGACTGTGGAACAAGCATAAAGATCAGCAAGTGCTTGGGAAAATTCTTCGGAATTGGGGTCAGTATTTTTGATGGCTTGAATTGCTTGAATTGCCTTTTCTAGCTGAGGTTGATATTCATTCAGAAATATTTCTAATCGTTCATAAGGATTTTTATAGAGTGATATCATTTACTTAATCTCCTTTCTAGTTTCGCAATATTTTGGCGACAATTTGCCACTGTTTTCTCCCAATGGGCTATTAAACCTTGATCTTGTACTTCTGTTGGTTTCTCCTTTTCTTTGGCAATTTTTTCTAGATGTTCTTCTAATGCTTGATGTTGTCCTTTTAGTTTTTTGCGGGTTTCCTGATTTTTACCCATAATTCTAATTTTAGTCTTCTCCTGACTAATTTAATTGTTATAGTGCGATCGCCAAGCAATTCAGAGAAATCGCTGTTTTTTGTGCAGATTTCTCTAAATTAGATTAAGTATGAACTATACTTGTACCTTGCTGATCTAGGGTAAGCGATCGCACAACTGAGTTCAGACCCATTGCAGTCCAGGCATTTGCCATTGCTGTTTCTACGGATTTGGCATAACTTATATCTACTAAAGCCAAAAGTGTGGGGCCTGCACCACTAATTACCATGCCATAAGCACCAGCAGCCACAGCAGCCGCATTCACAGTATCATAACCAGGAATTAAAGCTTGGCGATAAGGTTGATGTAATTTATCTTGCAAGGCGGCTATTAACCATTCTTCTCGATTAGTTGCTAAACCGCGCAACAATAAACCCAAATGAGAAATATTGAAAATTGCATCAGCACGACTGACTTCTGTGGGGACAACTTTTCGCGCTTCTGAGGTTGATAACTCAAAATCAGGAATTGCTACGACTGCAACTATATCTCGATGCCAGAGAATATCACAAATTTCCCAACCTTTTTTGCTGGTAGCAGCCAGACGACAACCACCTAATAACGCTGGTACTACATTATCAGGATGTCCTTCCATGGCGATCGCTAATTCCATCATCTGTAACTCAGACAACGATGAACCAGCCAACTCATTGGCAGCAACTAACCCCCCGACAATAGCAGTCGCAGAACTACCCAAACCTCGCGCTAAAGGTACACCCAACTTAATTTCTATTTTCACCGCTGGTGGTGTTTTTTCTATATGTTTATATAAATTTATAAACGCCTGATACAAAAGATTAGTCTCATCAGTTTGTACCTTTGCTGCTTCTAAACCAGAAACTTGAATAATTAACTCACCTGCATCAACAATAGTAAACTTAAATTCGTTATACAGCTTTAAAGCTGCACCTATACAATCAAACCCTGGACCCAAATTCGCCGTCGTCGCGGGAACTTTAACAGTAATGCTAGAAACTACAGACATTGAAGTTAATTGACAATTCCAATATGAACTACCCCATTTTACTTCCTTATACGAAATTTAAGATATGGAATAAGATATCAAGAATTATTAAACGCAGATGAACGCAAATAAACGCAGATAAATTCGGATGAATTGATGGATTGGATGATTCTGTGCAGCTTCACATAAAAATCACAATAACCTAAAGTCTTTGTCTAATTTTCATAAAAGCCGCACCCGTCACTAAAGCCGCAAATTGTCCCCAATAACTCACACTAGAGAAGGAACTACCACCCGTCATATTTAAACTCCCTATGCCATAAAATGACTGCTGGATAAACCACCAAAATAAATATAAAATAGCTGGAACTTCCACAGGGATATACAAAACCAATAAAGTCAAAACCGAATATATTTTTGCCTGGGGAAACTTGATCAGATATGCACCTAAAATAGATGCAATAGCTCCATTAGCACCGATAATTGGTATTGTTAAATCGGAGGATAAAATAATTTGGACTATACCAGAAAAAAAGCCAGCAGTTAAATAAAGTAGTAAATATTGTTTATGTCCTAAAATACTTTCCACCGTTTTTCCAAATACCCACAGAAACAGCATATTTCCTAAGATTTGGCTAAAACTGCCATGGAGAAACAGGGATACAGGTAAAGAAAGTAGCCGCCAAAATACAATTACCCAAGCCGCAGAATTGTAAAAAAAAGCGTTAGCAATCGAGATATTTATTTGAGATGGAATAATTCCCCAATTATTAATTAGATTTCCTAATTCATTACTCCACTCTAATTTTATTTCCCAGAGAAATATGACTACATTAATCCCAATCAACCAATAATTAATAATAGGCTTTTGCCAACTGCGAATATTATCATCTATAGGAATCATCTTAATTTTAACATTTGAATTACTAATTTTTAACTACTAATTAATATTTTTTCCCATCTCCTCATTTTTGTGTGGCAAGATTATCATAATGTAACACAATATTCAAATAGGCTCAGGAAATGCTAGGAAACACCCTTGTAGGCAGATACCAAATCACCAATTACCTGGGAGGTGGCGGATTTGGTGAAACTTATGTTGCTAATGATACTCAATTGCCAGGCTCACCCCAGTGTGTAGTCAAGAAACTCAAACCTCAATCTACTGATATTACCACTTTAGAAATAGCTCGGAGGTTATTTGACACAGAAGCCCAAGTTTTATATAAATTAGGAAATCATGATCGCATTCCGCAACTTTTAGCCTACTTTGAAGAAAATGCCGAATTTTATCTGGTTCAGGAACTAATTATTGGTAATGATCTCAGTCAAGAATTAAAATCTGGTGTCATCTTTACTCAAAATCAGGTAATGTCTTTATTACAAGAAATTTTAGAAATTTTGGACTTTGTCCATCAACAAAAGGTAATTCATCGTGATGTCAATCCTCGGAATATTCTCAGACGAGAACAAGATAATAAATTAATTTTAATTGATTTTGGTGCAGTCAAACAAATTACGACAAAATTAGTAAATTCTCCAGACATTACCAAATCTACTGTTGCTATTGGTACACCCGGTTATACTCCTGGAGAACAAGCACAAGGAACACCAAAATTTAGCAGTGATATCTATGCTTTGGGAATTATTGCTATTCAAGCTTTAACAGGATTATCACCAGATCAATTAGAGAAAGATGTTGAAACTAATGAAATTATTTGGCAAAATTTCGCCACTGTATCTCCAGAATTTGCCCAATTTTTAAATCAAATGATCTGTTATGATTTTCGCCAACGTTATGCTTCAGCAACAATAGCATTACAAGCTTTGCAAGAATTAAATAAAAATACATCGGGAACAATAATTATTTCCCCTGCTACTTTACCAAATCAAGTAAAAAATCCCCAAAAGACAAAAGGGATATTTTGGAAATTGCTATTAGGAATATTTGGATTGGGTATTAGTAGTTTCGGCGCAATATTTATGCTCAATCGCCTGAATAATAAAAATGCTATAGAATTATATAATCAGGGTAATACTCTCATTCAATTACAACGCTATCAAGAAGCTTTAGCAACTTACGAAAAAGCCGTAGATATCAAACCTGATTATCCTCAAGCTTTATATGGACAAGGTAAAGCATTATTTCAATTAAAGAAATATCAAGAATCTTTAATAGCTTATGATCAAGCCATTCAAATTCAACCCAATTATTTAGAAGCTTGGACTAATCGAGGTTTTGTTTTAGTCAGACTCAAACGTTATTCAGAAGCAATTGCCACTGTAGATAAAGCTTTACAACTAAAAAATGATGACCCCCAAATTTGGCAACTTAAAGGTGATATCTTCATAAAAATCAGCCAATACAATGATGCAATTAAGGCTTATGAACAAGCAATTAATTTCCAAGCTGATAATCCTGAATTATGGTACAAAAAAGGATTAGCATTCCAAAATCTTAAACAATATGAAGAAGCAATTACAGCTTACAAAAAAACTGTAGAATTAAAACCTGATCATGAATCAGCTTGGTACAATTTAGGTAATTGCTTGGTTAATTTAAATCGTTATGAATTTGCTTTACAAGCTTATGATCAAGCCGTGCAGTATAATCAAAATAACTCCGCAGCTTGGTTATCAAGAAGTAATATATTAATGACATTACGTAGATACCCAGAAGCAATTGATTCCTTTACCCAAGTAATTAAAACCAATCCTCAACAATATCAAGCTTGGTATAATCGAGGTTGGGCATTACATCAAGTTAAACGCTATGGAGAAGCAATAGAATCTTATAAAAAAGCTATTAGTTTAAAAAGCAATGATTATTTAGTATGGTATAATTTAGGGAATACACAATATAACTTACAAAAATATCAAGAAGCGATCGCCTCCTATAATAAAGCCACCCGTTATAAACCCAATCATTATGAAAGTTGGTACAGTAAAGGCAACGCTTGGTTAAATTTGCAACAATACCAACAAGCGATCGCCTCCTACGACAAAGCCATAGAATATAAACCAGACTACCAACAAGCCATAGAGGCCCGGAAAAAAGCCCAAAACACCCCAAAATTCCCCATCAACTTCTGATCCCTGATTTCGGATAAAATGATTCCATTCCGAAAACTCCTTCTCTTTGCCCCTCTGCGCCTCTGCGTGTTAGCGAAGCGGGGCGAAGCCTGAAAAAAATTATCTTAATTAATCAGCAACACCACTTATGGACGTATTAGAACTAAAACGCGAAATCGAAACATTGTCTAGCCGCCTGGGTAAAACCCAGGACTATCTTTGACGTACCCGCACTCAAAGCCAAAATTCACGACTTAGAACAAATATCCGCCCAAACAGAATTTTGGGAAGACCAAACCCAGGCACAAAACACCCTGCAAGAACTCAATGATCTAAAATCCCATTTAGATCAATATTACAAATGGCACGCCAACTTAGACGATACCAGAGTAGTAGTTGAGTTATTAGAACTAGAAACCGACACAGCACTATTGGAAGAAGCGGAATCTACCATTAGCAAACTCAATCATGACCTAGACCAATGGGAACTACAACAACTCCTTTCCGGCACTTACGACGATAAAGGCGCAGTCCTGACAATTAACGCCGGTGCTGGTGGCACAGACGCACAAGACTGGGCATTTATGCTCATGCGGATGTATACCCGGTGGGCAGAAGATCATAGTTATAAAGTCACCCTAGCCGAAGAATCAAAAGGTGAAGAAGCGGGAATCAAATCAGTCACCCTAGAAATCACCGGACGCTATGCCTATGGTTACTTGCGTTCCGAAATGGGGACTCACCGTCTCGTGAGAATTTCCCCCTTCAACGCTAACGGCAAACGGCAAACCAGCTTTGCCGGCATCGAAGTCATGCCGCAAATAGATAACACCGTCAAATTAGACATACCAGAGAAAGATTTAGATATTAGCACCACCCGTTCTGGCGGTAAAGGTGGGCAAAACGTCAACAAAGTAGAAACCGCAGTCCGCATAGTTCACCTCCCCACCGGTCTAGCAGTCCGGTGTACAGAAGAACGTTCCCAACTACAAAACAAAGAAAAAGCGCTCGCCCGTCTCAAAGCCAAACTGTTAATCATTGCCAAAGAACAACGCGCCCAAGAAATTGCCGAAATTCGCGGTGATATGGTCGAAGCTTCCTGGGGTAATCAAATCCGTAACTATGTATTTCATCCTTACCAAATGGTGAAAGACCTGCGGACAAACATCGAAACCACAGCCATTACCGATGTCATGAATGGAGAACTTGATATGTTCATTCAGGCTTATCTCAGACAAGAAAACCAGATAGTTGACGCATAATCAAAAATGAAGGGAGAAATTTTCTCCTTTCTTCCTTTCTTCCTTTGCGTCTTTGCTCCTTTGCGTCTTTGCGCGAAACAAAATTAAGAAGTGTAACTCCCATTCCTCCACAATCGGTTACAGTGATAAAAGAAATGATAATCAATGAATTATGGACAAATCTCCTGCCACAGAACCTCAACCCAGCTATGTCAAACTCGCCATGCGAAACATGGTCAGAAAAGGCGGCACTTCCCTCAAACACTTTGCCTTAACTGCTGTAGGACTATTATCTGTCCTCGTGGGTTTAGCATATCTTACCCGCTAAGAGAGGAAAACTCGTGTCTCTACAGGTAGAGTTATATTTAGAAAATTGCTTTGATGACTCTTCCCCAATTCCTTCCGCAACTTGGGAAAATTGGTTTGAGCAATGGTTAGAAATTCTTGAAGATTATTTACCAACTGCACCTAGTTACGAAGTCAGTTTGCGGTTGACAACCGATACAGAAATTCAAACTCTCAATTGCCAATATCGTCAACAGGATAAACCCACAGATGTCTTAGCCTTTGCATCTCTAGAAGCCGATTTACCACAAAGCGAAGAAATGCTGGTTTCTATGCCTTTGTATTTAGGTGATATAATTGTCTCTATAGACACGGCACAACGTCAGGCAGAACAGCAGGAACATAGCTTATCTACAGAGTTGGCTTGGTTAACGGCGCATGGTTTACTACACTTGTTAGGTTGGGATCATCCTGACGAAGAGAGTTTGATGGAAATGTTAACCGAACAAGTTGTATTACTGAAGAAAATAGGTATTATTATTAACTTAGAGTCGTAAATGTATGGTGACAATTGCGAATTTTGGTAATAACTTTATAGTTGAGATATTTAAAATAGCCTACAATGCCCTCACAGTTGATCTAGGTGGGGGAGGTAGAGGGAGTAGGGGAGGTAGAGGGAGTAGGGGAGGTAGAGGGAGTAGGGAGTGAAGAGTAAAAGAGTAAAGGAGGTGAGAAAGAAGATGATTGGTAACTTAGACGAATCAAACTCAATATCAATGGTTAAATTTCATAGAGATTTGGGAATTTATCAAATTGCTTTTGAAGCAGCAATGAAAATTTTTGAGTTATCAAAAAAATTTCCTGTTGAAGAAAGATATTCTCTAACAGATCAAATTCGTCGTTCTTCTCGTTCTGTTTGTGCGAATATGGCAGAAGCTTGGCGGAAACGTCGTTATGAGGCTGCTTTTGTTGCTAAATTAAATGATTGTGAGGCTGAATCTGCTGAAACTCAAACATGGATAGAATTTACAGTTAAGTGTAATTATTTAGATATTGAAACAGGACGTAAACTTTATGGTAATTATAATCAAGTTTTATCTGGTTTAGTGACTATGATCAATAACCCATCACGCTGGTTAATGAATCATAAAAACCATAAATAAACACCGTAAATATTAATCTTCCCCAACTCCCCCACATCCCCAACTCCCCCACATCCCCCACATCCCCTACATTCTTTTGTCTATGTCCCCAAAAGTTTCGTCATCACCAACCAATAATAGCTTACCAACGCTTGTGTCCAAAGATAGGGAACTTTCCTGGCAAATTGCCTCTAATTTATTTGTTAGTTTTAAGTATGCTTGGGCTGGAATTACTTACGCTTTTCAGACTCAACGGAATTTTCGGATTCATGTAGCCGTCTGCGCTTTAGCGATTGGTTTAAGTGTATTTTTACGGTTAGAGACAGTGAAAGTATCCATAATTGCTATTACCAGCGGTTTAGTTTTAACCTTAGAGTTAGTCAATACTGCTATTGAGTCAATTGTAGATTTAACGGTAAAACAGTCTTATCATGAGTTGGCAAAAGTTGCTAAAGACTGCGCTGCTGGTGCTGTACTTGTCTCAGCTTTAGTCGCATTA
The DNA here is from genome assembly GCF_009711925.1 of Dolichospermum sp. UHCC 0352. Lineage (NCBI taxonomy): Bacteria > Bacillati > Cyanobacteriota > Cyanophyceae > Nostocales > Aphanizomenonaceae > Dolichospermum > Dolichospermum sp. UHCC 0352. The sequence goes on from NZ_VIKY01000111.1 coordinate 18,339, forward strand.
TTGATTGCCTCTACACTAATATTGCCTCCTTTAGCAACATTAATTCTGTCTACTTTCTAAATGGTAGATTGTGAATAGTAGAGACGTTTTCAGGGAACATCTTTGATATTTTTAAATGAAATTAGGTAAAAATTGTGATATTAGTCATTGATAATTACGATAGCTTTACGTATAACTTAGTACAATATTTGGGAGAATTAGCAGTAGATTTCCCAGTTGCTAATGACCTGCAAGTGGTGCGAAACGATAAGATTACTATAGATGAGATTAGGACATTAAACCCCGATGCAGTGGTGATTTCACCAGGTCCTGGTCGTCCAGATGATGCGGGAGTTTCCCTGAATGCGATCGCCCAATTAGGAGATAAACTCCCAATTCTAGGCGTGTGCTTAGGACATCAAAGTATTGGTCAGGTTTTCGGAGGTAAAATTGTTTCCGCCCCAGAATTGATGCACGGAAAAACCTCTTTGGTATCGCACACAGGCATAGGAATTTTTCAAGGTTTAGAAAATCCTTTAACCGCTACCAGATATCATAGTTTAGTTATTGAGCGCGAAACTTGCCCAGAAGTATTGGAAATTACGGCTTGGGTAGAAGATGGCACAATTATGGGCGTGAGACACCGGAACTATCCTCACATTCAAGGAGTCCAATTTCATCCGGAGAGTGTCCTAACTGCTTTGGGTAAGGAATTACTGAGAAATTTTCTGCGAACTTTGTAAAGCGAGTATTTTTATGAAACGACGACAATTGATAGGCTACGCTGGGGCGGGTTTAGTGACGGCTGTAGTGACTAATTTGGTTGATCCAGTTCCAGTAAATGCTCAATCTAGTGGTGTATCAATTCAGTGGTTAGGACATACTTGCTTTTTATTAACCAATGGTAATGTCAAAATTCTCATCAATCCCTTTAGTAATTTGGGCTGTACAGCTAAATATCGTCCCCCAAAGGTTGCATCAGATTTGGTATTAATTAGTAGTCAATTGTTAGATGAAGGGGCAATAGACAAAATACCAGGAAATCCTAAATTAGTTTATCAGCCCGGTGTTTATGAGTTTCGCGGCGTTAAGTTTCAGGGAATTACCACAGACCATGATCGTAAAAATGGACAACAATTTGGGAAAAATATAGCTTGGAAATTGAACCAAGGTGGAATTAATCTGCTGCACTTAGGGGGTTCTGCTGCACCAATTACCCTAGAACAAAAAATTCTCATGGGTCGTCCTGATGTGTTATTTATTCCCGTGGGAGGCAGTGATAAAGCTTACAATGCCCAAGAAGCAAAGGACGCTATTGCAGTATTAAATCCTAAGTTAGTCATTCCCACCCATTACCGCACTCAAGCCGCTGATGCTAAAGAGTGTGATATTACCCCAGTAGATGATTTTCTGACTTTGATGCAGGGTGTTAATGTTCGCCGGAGTAATAATGATTCTGTAGCGATTAATTCTAAGAGTTTGCCGGAAAATACGGAAATTCAGGTTTTGACTTATAAGTTTTGATATCAATTCTAACCCGCTACTAAAAAGCGATCGCTATCTTTGATTTCTAGGAAAGCGATCGCTGAATATAAATTCAGAAAGTCTTAGTAAATTGATAATAGACCAATTACCAATTACCAAATCAACCTGTATACCATTCTGGAGTCAGCTTATCTGCATCAGAAACAGGAGTTTCAGTTGCTAAAGTTCCATTCATAGTCCAGATTTTATCTGCGGATGTTTGTTGATCTCTCCAGTAAATATCAGTCTTACCATCACCATTGAAATCACCTAAAGATGCTGTCAAACCAGGAGTATTGCTAGGTAGGAAAGCTTCAGAACTGACCGCTGTACCATCCATCAACCAAGCTGTATTTGCCCCACTAGCCGCATTGTGCCAGAAGATGTCAGTTTTACCATCGCCATTGAAATCGCCAATTCTCGCACTCCAATCTGTACCCAATGTGCTAACAACACCTTCAGTCACAAAAACGCCATTCATTGTCCAAATCTTATTCTCGCCTGTAGCGGTATTGCGCCATAAAACATCAGTTTTGAAGTCGCCGTTAAAATCACCAAGAGTAGAAGTCCAAGAAGCATCTTGAGATTGAAGATCATACTTGGTGGCTTGGCTGCCATCCATAAACCAAGCGGTATTTGCACCTGTGGTAGGATTGCGCCAGAAGATGTCACTCTTACCATTACCATCAAAATCAACAATGGTTGCAGTCAATCCTGGTGCTGTAGTTTCTAAAACAGTTGCACTAACTACTGTTGTTCCATCCATTTGCCAAATAGCATTTTCACCAGTAGTGGCATTATTCCAGAAAATGTCAGTTTTGCGATCGCCATTGAAATCGCCAATACTAGCAGTAAAACCTGGATCAACTCGATCTAAAGCTAGGAAACTAGAGACTTTTGCGCCATCCATTAGCACAATTACATTTTCACCAGTTGCTTTATTGCGTAATAAGAAATCAGTCTTATTATCGCTATTAAAATCAGCAGTTTTATAGTCCCAGGTATTTAAGTCATATTTACCCAAAGAAGCTTGTTCTAAAACTTGTGTTCCGTTCATCAAGCGAACTAAAATTTCACCAGTTTGAGCATTTACCCAAAGTTTATCTGTTTTACCATCACCATTAAAATCAGGAACAAGGGCTGCACTAGTTAAATAAGGATTAGGATTGGGGTTAGCACTGCCTCCAATTGGCAATGTAGGTAATGGATTTGTTGGAACTAATGGATCGGCTAATGCAGAAACAGAAGAACTTCTAACGCTAAAAGATGAAGTATTTAAATCTTCAAGAGGTGATGCTTGCTCGATTTTATTTTGAGCTTGTAAACCGTAATTTCTTGTATCTAAAGATAATTGATCAGGCATGACTTGTTTTTATGAGTTATTAACATCTATTTTTAATTTGATTTATATGAAGATTCTGTAAATAACAAACATTTGTTTAATTATTTTGATTTAATGTCATTATTTATAGACATTTTCATAATGTTCATCAACACTAACTTTTAATTTTTAAAGTCATATCTAAACAATCAAAAAATATTTTATATTCTGTTTATCAATGTCATCATTTAAAAATGAAATCCTGTTTTGTTGACAATCTCATCCCTAAAAGTCCTCATGGATTGTCAAGGAAATTAAAAATTGGTTAAAATAACTAAAATTAACAATTTTCCTGACAACATTTATCAGTAGTCTATAATTGTTAAAGCCAAAAACAACACTATCAATAAATCAACTATGCAAACAGAATATCGGCAACGTCGTGAGCAGTTAATGGCGAAAATAGGCAGCGGTACAGCGATTTTTAGAAGTGCGCCAACCGCAGTAATGCACAACGATGTCGAGTATATTTATCGTCAAGATAGTGATTTCTTTTACTTAACTGGCTTTAACGAAGCCCAAGCAGTCGCAGTATTAGCGCCACATCATCCAGAACATCGGTTTATCTTATTTGTCCAACCCAAAGACCGAGAAAAGGAAGTTTGGAGTGGTTATCGTTGTGGAATAGACGCAGCTAAGGAATTTTATGGTGCAGATGTAGCTTACCCCATTGCGGAGTTAGATGAAAAGTTACCCCAATATTTAGAAAAAGCCAATTGTATCTATTATCATTTAGGACGCGATCGCAATTTCAACGACAAAATTCTCCAACATTATCAAAACTTACTGCGAACCTATCCCAAACGCGGTACAGGACCAACTTCTATCACCGACCCTGGTACTGTCCTCAACACCATGCGGTTATATAAAAGCAAAACAGAATTAGACCTAATGCGTCAAGCCGTAGAAATTGCCGTAGAAGCTCATAATTATGCTTTACAAACCACCGCACCAGGACGGTATGAATATGAAATCCAAGCGGAAATAGAACATATTTTTCGGTTACGAGGGGGAATGGGACCAGCTTATCCTTCTATTGTCGCATCAGGTAAGAATGCTTGCGTACTGCATTACATCGAAAACAATTGTCAAATGCAAGCCAATGATTTACTCTTAATTGATGCTGGTTGCGCTTATGGTTATTATAACTCTGATATTACCCGGACATTTCCCGTCAGTGGTAAATTCACACCGGAACAAAAAGCATTATATGAAATAGTATTAGCAGCCCAAAAACAAGCAATAGCAGAAGTAAAACCGGGTAATTCCTTCCATGCACCTCATAATGCAGCCGTGCGGATATTAACAGAAGGATTAGTCGAACTGGGTTTACTCAAAGGAGAAATTGATAAATTAATCGCAGAGGAAAAATATAAACTCTTTTATATGCACCGCACCAGTCATTGGTTAGGCTTAGATGTCCATGATGTCGGAATGTATCAAGATGGAGAAAACCCCCAAACCTTACAACCTGGACAAGTGTTAACCATAGAACCAGGACTTTATATAGTCCCCGACACCAAACCCGCAGAAGACCAACCGGAAATTGACCCCCGTTGGGTAGGAATTGGGATTCGCATTGAAGATGACGTATTAGTTACTGAAGAAGGAAATGAGGTTTTAACAGCGGGAGTTCCCAAGGAAATCAAGGATTTAGAAAAATAGTGGCAAAGTATTTTGTAGGGTGGGCAATGCCCACCCAATCATGATTGAGAAGGTGCAAGACGTGAACCAATCGACATCTTCATCTACATTCTGAGGAATGTGAATTAAATAAAGTGCAAAAGTAGGGTGTGTTAGCGACAGCGTAACGCACCATTTCAGGTTAAGTCAGAATTGCAGGTTATTAAATTTGCGTTCCTGAGTTAAGGCATCTAAATCTTGACCTTCAAGTATTGTTCCTGTAACATTCGCCCCTTGAAGATTCGCCCCTTGAAGTTTCGCCCCTTGAAGATTCGCCCCTTGAAGATTCGCCCCTAGAAGTTTCGCCTTATAAAAATCTTGATAAATGAGAATACAGTTCTGCAAATCTAAAAAACTTAAACAATTTAAACAAAGTAGATCATCATAATTAACTCTTTGTCCACGCAAGCGAGAAATCCAATTACCAAAATCTGTAAAATATTCTTTCTCTGAAGAATGCCATTTAATTTGGGAAACTTTCTCTGTCACCCTAGCACAAGCATTCAAAACCGCTAACAATGCTTCCTCCCCATTCCTGGCTTGACAATTTGCTTCTTGAAAAGTGCTAATTGCTAATCTTTCCATTGGCATACCATGTTTTAACATATAGCTAATCAAGTCACACATCGTCTGCTGCCATGCACCAATATCAACATTATAATTATCTTTTTGCCAACGAATTTCATCAACAATAAACTTAAAAATATATTCATCCATTGCCGTCAAACCGCAGATTTTCGCCCAATTTTCTAACGCTTGTTTTTCGTCCCAGCCTAAATCAGAATCTTCTTGATTTTGTTGTAACTGTTGATGTATCAGCTTCAATTGCCGAACAATACCTTTAGCTGCTAAATATTCCCCAAAACTCTTATGTGTAAATTCAAAAGTCTCTTCCCGGTTTTTAACTCCATGTTGCCGAAAATAAAAAGCAGTTAACAACCGAGTAAAACTAGCTTTTTTATCTTGGTTAAAAATATTTAAAATCCTGTCTATAATCTTGTTATCACAATATTTTTCAATTTCAGATAAAGTTGTAACTCTAATATCTCCACCATGCCAAGCCGCAATGGCAATACTTTCTAAAATGCGAACAAAATCTTGTTCTTTCACTCCCTGAATTTGGGGATTGTGATTCTTTCCCCAAACTCGTTGATAAACTTTGCTAATTAAATCTGCATAAATTTCATTGAGATTGCTGTTTTCTGTGAATTTAACAGTATTCTTTTCATAGCTTAAAGCCACAAGATAATTCAGCAAAGGTTGAGCAGTAATTTCTCTTAAATTCCCTCTATCTAACTCATCTGGTAATTTACCATAACCACAACCCTTAGCTTTCCCATAATATTCCCACCAAATCTGCCTTTGGTCTATTTGTAATAACTTATTATCATCAATAAAATTCCTGTTTTCTATTTCTTCTTGATCTACAAAATAAGGTAAAATATGAAGAATCTGCTTAAATTTACGAAATTCACTTTCATTTCTTTGAACTACTATTTCTCGTCCACCAATTAAAGCTAATAAATGAGTTTTACTCTGATTAGATAAATCAACCAATCTTCTCACTTCACTAATAAACTTTTGGGCAACTCTTTCCGCCATTTCCCCCTGCATTGCCAATTCATCCAACCCATCAAAAATAATCAATAATTTATCAACTTCATTTTCTCGTTTCAAAGGATTAGCTGGCAAAGGCATATCGCGCATTGATTCAATAAATTTACCAATTGCCTCAACTACATCAGCCTCTGGATTAAACAAATGCAAAGGAATAAATAAAACTGGTATTTTTCCTGTTTCTGCCAATGTCGCTGCCAACATTTTGGCAAAGGAAGATTTACCGCTACCTGGTCCACCACTAATCACCCGCATAGCATCAGTTTTATCAGCTTTATCTAACCAGGTTTGTAGTTCATCTTGTAAATTAACCACATACCGCTTCACATTCTTCTCTACTGATTGATATCTTCTATTAGAGACACCAAAATCATCATCATCGCTTTCTATTTTCTCCTCATAAAAAGCCCTGAGAGGAACATAAACCTGTTTCAGTCCAAATGCTTCATCAAACATTCTTTCTTCTACTTGTTTTTGCAGCCATGCCGAATAACGCCGCCATGAAAGTTCCTTTTTAGCTTCTTTTTCAACAGCTTTACTAAAAGGATTATCTAATGCTGTTTGCAACTTGGCATACTTATCAGAATGTTGATCAAATTCTGAATATACAGCATACAAAAATTCATTAGGCAAGCGATTACTAATTGTTTCTGCTGGTGCTGGATTTAGATTAAATTCTGCTTGTAGCCACTCAGCAAAAGGGGTTTTAATTTCTGCAACAACGGCAAAATTTTGGGGACATTCAAAAAAATCTTGATAAATAGGAATTTCTTCAGTTTCTAGTTTTTCTAAACACTGATTGAAAAGCTGTTCCAAAATTTCCCGCAGTTTATCCTCTTTTACTTCTTTCCCCTGACTTGCTTCCTGTAGTAAATCTTGATTATCTCCTATGAGATTCACCATTGCCTGTGTTAAAGCCGAAGAGACTAACAACCAAGCAATTTCTCCCGGTTCTTGTGCTACTCCAATAGCCGCACCAATATCAACAAAATTTTCTGGTACATTACCAATGTTACCAGTCAACGCATTTGCCCCAACCTTGATTATTCCCACCCCAAAATCCCGCCAATTCACATTAATCTCTCTTTGTCCCAGCGCAATGGGTTTTTTGAGAATAATTCCAGGTCTGTTATTCATAGATATTGGTGTGTTTATCGTAATACTTAAATTTCAGGCATATAAACACCCATATTTTAACCTATAACGTTACGCACTTACACAACATAAATCACAGTGCGTTAGCTAGTAGGTTGGGTTGACGCAAGGAAACCCAACATTTCCTATAATCATAATTGTCAGAATCAGGATATCCAGGATGTAAGGATTTACATGATTTGATTTTTTGCTAAACGCCTATAATGGCTGAAAAAGAAAATCTCTTCCTTCTCTTCTTTGCGTCTTTGCTCCTTTGCGTCTTTGCGCGAAATACATTGTCAGAATCAGGAACCGATTAAAGGATTGACAGGATTTTGTGTGAAGTCTGATTTTTTGGGATGTAAGGACTTTTGGATATTACCTGAATTATGATGTAGGAAAGATATGATAGTCCATCAAATAAAAATCCTAAAAATCATCAAAATCCTAAAAATCACAGTTTAGACAGTGGAGATATCAATTAAAAAACGCCGTGCCGCTGTATTATCGTAATTACCAATATAACCACTCACAAATCGGGATGACAGGATTCGAACCTGCGGCATCCTGCTCCCAAAGCAGGCGCGCTACCAAGCTGCGCTACATCCCGTAAAGTCACAGAAACCAAGTTCCACATAAATCAAATTATGTTTTTTTGGTTTATCTCGACTATCATATCACAAAAAAGAATAAATGCAAACCCAATAATCCAGAAAAATCAGATTTAGGGAAATATACTTAGTTCCCTAATCCCCAAACCCCAGCCACGTTTATCATTGAGGATACCAATACATTCCTTTTATACCTTCAGGATCTGACATAAAGCCCATCGTCTTATAGAAATCTACAACATGAGGGTCAGCAAAAAGAGTAACATTACTAATTTCTTCACTCCTGAGTTTTTTAAGGACATATTTCATTAATGCCTTACCTAGACCTCTACTTTGAAAATCAGGATGAACGACTACATCCCAAATAGTGGCATTAAAAGCATGATCTGAGGTAGCACGGGCAAAACCAATCAAACGCTTTTTATTTCCTCGTACTTGCCACATAGAGGCTACGAGAAAACTATGCTCAATCGCTTTTTTTACTTTTCTCAGAGGGCGACGTGACCAGCCAACTGCATCACAGAGTTCTTCGAGTTCATAAAGGTCAATATCTCTTTCCGTACTGAAAACGATTTGATCCTTACCTACACTAGAATTACCATCAACTTCCGCTGTATGCTCATTAACAGCAGTGTTTTTATTTGCCGCTAAAGATTCAGGAGTGCTAAACCAAGTTTTCCAAAAACCCATGCCAATGCAGTTCGGGTAGTATGACTAAAATTGGTTTCCACTTTTTAAAAGTGTTGATTCACATTTAACATCACTATGATCATTGCTTGCCAATCCACTAGAAATATTCTAGGTGTTTTAGCGGTTTGTAATACTCACAGCTAGTTATCAGGTGTTTCTTCCCAATCACTTTCAACTCTAGCATTTTGTTTTCACACTACTCCATAAAACTCACCCAAAGGCAAAAATTTTCCGAAATTCAAGTATCTTTCCCGCTTGAGTGACAATTTTACCCGCTACTGCTTTTATAAACAGACAATGATGGACTGTAGTGTGAGCGTCTCGCTCACGCGGGCAAGATGCCCGCACTACCAAAAACCTGTATTGAGTCGCACCCACTATTGAGGGGACGATATTTAATTATGGCAACAATAGAAATCTTAGGCGTTCCACATACTTATGAGCTAACGGCTCCCACATCATGCCCCCATACTTTAGTATTTATCCACAGTTGGCTAAATAGTAGCGTATATTGGCAACCTGTGATTTCTCGTCTATCGGTAGATTTACAGTGTTTATCTTACGATTTGCGAGGGTTTGGTGAATCACAGTCCCAGGTGACATCAGATATAGAACTGACTGCTACAGACTCTAGTATGGTTAGTTTGTCTTTGGATTCTATGTACTCTCCATCTGCTTATGCTCGGGATTTGGCTGTGCTTCTCCAACACCTGAATATTTCTAGTGCTTGGCTAATTGGTCATTCTTTGGGTGGCACTATTGCTCTATGGACAGCGACTCAATTACCTGATTGTGTTCAAGGTGTAATTTGTATTAATGCAGGCGGTGGGATTTATCTGAAAGAAGCGTTTGAGCAATTTCGTGCGGCTGGGCAAAAATTCTTACAAGTCCGTCCTCGTTGGCTTTCACAAATGCCTTTGATTGATTTGTTGTTTACTAAAGCTAGTGTATTACATCCTTTAGACCGATATTGGGCGCGTCAACGACTGATTGATTTTATTGTTGCTGATTCAGAAGCTGCTTTGGGAACTCTTTTTGACTCGACTACGGAAGCAGAAATTAACTGTTTACCCCAATTAGTCTCAAAATTAAAGCAGCCAGTCTATTTTTTAGCTGGCGCTGACGATAAGGTGATGGAACCCAAATATATCCGCCATTTAGCAAGTTTTCATTGGCTTTTCCAATCCGTTGGCGATAATGTGATTGAAATTCCTGATTGTGGACATCTAGCTATGTTAGAGCAGCCAGAAGCCGTAGCTGAACATATTCGGTCAATTGTCAGTTGTTAGTTGTCAGTAGGGGCGAAGCATTTGGAAGATAAATTATCGGTCATTGCCAAAAATAGTTCTCCAAATGCTTCGCCCGTACAGTTGTTAGTTGTCAGTTGTTAGTTGTTAGTTGTCTTTCTTCCTTCTTCTTTCTTCCTCCTTCCTCCTTCCTCCTGAACTCCTGAATTAATTTTCGTATAACTGCATGACTTGGTTCAGTGAGAGCCGGGAATGGACTCCTAATGTGAGTGGGGAAGTTCTGCCACGTGATAGGTGTTCAACGGCTGCACAGCCAATCATGGCGGCGTTGTCAGTGCAAAATTTTAAGGGGGGGAATAGAACCCGCAAGTTATGTTTACTGGCTGCTGCTTGTAAATGCTTTCTCAGCCCACTATTAGCTGCTACGCCACCACCTACAGTAATGGTATCTAATCCATAGTTCCGAGCGCAGGCGATCGCTCTTTTGGTCAGCGATCGCGCTATAGTATCCTGGAAACTAGCCACTACATCGGCAATTGGTACTTCTTTGCCCTCTTTCTCCAACTGCTGTACTAAACGTAATACTGCTGTCTTTAATCCGCTAAAACTACAATCGTAGGGATGATAACCCCCACCTGGTAAAGAAATTTTGCCCTCCGGTAATGCAAAGGCTTGGGGATTGCCAGTTTGTGCCAGTTTGTCAATTATTGGTCCACCGGGATAACCCAGTTTCAACAACCGCGCCACCTTGTCAAAAGCCTCACCCGCCGCATCATCACGGGTTTCTCCCAGGGTTTCGTATATACCATAATCTTTCACATAAATCAAGCTTGTATGACCGCCGGAAACAAGTAAGCTAAGAAAGGGAGGATTTAAACTTGGCTCGCTCAAGTAAGTCGCGTAAATATGACCTTCCAGGTGATGCACTCCCAAAAAAGGCAAATCATGGACAATTGCCAGGGTTTTGGCAGCCGTTAATCCTACCAGCAACGCTCCTACTAGTCCAGGCGCACAGGTGGCAGCTATCCCATCAATCTGACTCCAATCTAGATGACTAGACTCCATTGCTTGCTCTATTTCATAATTCAGGGTTTCTAAATGCTGACGTGAGGCCACCTCTGGTACTACCCCACCATATTGTTGATGAATAGAAATTTGTGAAGCAACAATACTGCTACACACTTCACGATTCTTAATAATTGCAACAGCAGTTTCATCACAACTGGTTTCAATGGCTAGAACGGTTGTCATAGAATGGGTAATTGGTAATTGGTAATTGGTAATTGGTAATTGGTAATTGGCAATATACATTCTCTCATATCTCCCCCTGCCCCCTGCTCCCTGCTTCCTACCCTGCTTCCCTATCTTTTGATTGAGAAGCTTTAACTTTTGTTGACTTAAACTTTACTCAGTTCCCAGCCAAGAGTATGATAACTTCCTAGTTATCTAAAATAAAGACTGTACAAGCCGCTTCGTTTTGTACAAGAAACTTCTCGTTTTGTAATAAAAGGAAACAACTCCATGAGACGATTGTTTGCTTTGCTTTTGGTGATGACTCTTTGGTTCAATTTTGCTCCTGAAGCTAATGCACTAGGCGCAAACCTTGTTCCTTGTAAAGACTCTCCCGCCTTTCAAGAGCTAGCACTAAATGCCCGCAACACCACCACTGACCCCGAATCTGGCAAAAAGCGGTTTGAACGTTATTCTCAGGCGCTCTGTGGCCCTGAAGGTTATCCTCACTTGATTGTAGATGGCAGTCTTGATCATGCTGGTGATTTTTTAATCCCTAGTATTCTCTTCCTCTACATTGCTGGTTGGATTGGTTGGGTAGGCCGTGCTTATCTCCAAGCAATCAAAACAGGATCAGATGCGGAGCAAAAAGAAATCCAAATTGATTTGGGTATTGCTCTACCTATCATCACCTCCGGTTTTGCTTGGCCCGCAGCAGCAATCAAGGAATTGCTCTCCGGCGAATTAACCGCGAAGGATTCAGAAATTACCGTTTCGCCACGTTAATTCATTTGTTTTCAATCACTCATTCTGGAGACTAAATTCATGGCTGAAAAAGGTAACGAAACCAACTACTTGATTACATTCATTTCCACTGCTCCCGTTGCAGCAACTATCTGGTTGACAATCACAGCCGGGATTTTGATTGAATTTAATCGCTTCTTCCCTGACCTCCTTTTCCACCCCCTATAGGTTGAAAATCCGGTGCAGAAAAGCTAAGTAAATTAGCTTTTGCTTGTAGATTGTCTCATTGAGTTATCAAACCTAGTTAGGTGAAAATATCACTTAAATTAGCAATCTTCACTAATGTATGAAACTCGTCATGTTGTCCACTGTTTGCGGGTTTCATACTTTTCTAAATGAGAAAGTGGCAAAATTAATTTTTATGAAAAATGCTATCTTTCTCATTTAAAAGCGAGCAAACAACATAACTCAAGCAGTAAGCTCATCAAAAACCCACCTAGTGATCCAAGGAATCGAAAAGTTATGGCAATAGCAGCACGTGATCCACAAAAAGGCGATCTAGAAACCCCCATCAATTCCGCTCCTTTGGTGAAGTGGTTTATTAGCAACTTACCAGCTTATCGCCCCGGTCTCAATCCTTTTAGACGCGGTTTGGAAGTCGGTATGGCTCATGGTTATTTACTATTTGGACCTTTCCATAGATTAGGCCCTTTACGCAATGCCCCCAATGCTACCTTAGCTGGTTTGTTGGGTAGTATTGGATTGGTTGTAATTTTGACAGCTTGCCTATCCCTATATGCTAACAGCAACCCTGGTAAAGCTCTTGCTAGTATTGCTGTACCCAATCCTCCTGTTGATGCTTTTAACTCTAAGGAAAGCTGGAATAATTTCACCAGTGCTTTCTTGATTGGTGGTATCGGTGGCGCAGTAGTCGCTTTCTTCTTAACCAGTAATTCTGGATTAATCCAAGGTTTATTGGGTTAATTTAATTCTTGATAATGGGTAATAGTTGCTAATTTGGGCTATTACCTATTGTCGAGAGAAGTAAGTAGGTTGGCGTTGAAAATTGTCGTTATGGCAAGGGAACAGGGAACTCTTAACAGGGAACAGGAAGAGAGTTTTGGGCGATTTTACTTTTCTTCACATACCTTTAAATTTTTCAGTTCACCTACTTATATTAGAAAATAGATAATTATAATTTTACAAAAAACTAATTATAAAATACTAAATTATTCAGAGAAATAGGGACAACTTTTGCAGCATCAACAGAAAAATAAATTGTTTATTGTTATCTCATCTGTAGGGGTTTAGCACTGCTAAACCCTTACCTATAAAATCAGCTTAACTCAATTATTAATATGGCCAAGTCCAATCGCGGATTTCTGGCATATCTTCACCGTGTTTCTGAATATATTGCTTATGTTCAATCAACTTATCTTGCAATTTTTGTTTTACATAAGCTGCTTGAGAACCTAATTTTGGTACACGGTCAATCACATCCATAACTAAATGGAATCTATCTAAATCATTCATTACCACCATATCAAAAGGTGTGGTTGTTGTTCCTTCTTCTTTATAACCACGCACATGAATATTCTGATGATTTGTATGCCGATAGGTGAGACGATGAATTAACCAAGGATAACCATGAAAGGCAAAGATGATTGGTTTATCAGTTGTGAAAATAGTATCAAAATCTTTGTTACTTAAACCGTGAGGATGTTCACTTTTTGGCTGTAGAGTCATCAAATCCACAACATTAACAACTCGCACTTTTAAATCTGGGAAATTTTGCCGTAAAATATCCACAGCCGCTAAAGTTTCCAAAGTTGGAACATCTCCAGCACAAGCCATAACTACATCGGTTTCACTGTCTTGATCATTACTAGCCCATTCCCAAATTCCTAAACCTTTAGTACAATGTTTAATTGCCGAATCCATGTCTAAATATTGTAATGCAGGTTGTTTACCAGCAACAATCACATTGACATAATTACGACTTCTTAAACAATGGTCAGTTACTGATAGCAAAGTATTAGCATCAGGTGGTAGATAAACACGAATGATTTCGGATTTTTTGTTAATTACATGATCAATAAAACCAGGATCTTGGTGAGAGAAACCATTATGATCTTGTCGCCAAACATGAGAAGTGAGAAGATAATTTAAAGAGGCAATTGGTCTTCTCCAAGTAATATGCCGAGTTGTTTTCAACCATTTGGCGTGTTGGTTGAACATGGAATCAATGATGTGAATAAAGGCTTCATAACAGGAGAAGAAACCATGACGACCTGTTAACAAATATCCTTCTAACCAGCCTTGACAATTGGTTTCGCTGAGGATTTCCATAACTCGACCGTCCGGTGATAAATGGTCATCTTCCGGGAGAGTTTCCGCATCCCAAGCGCGGTTTGTCACTTCAAATAAAGGATCTAAACGATTTGAGGCAGTTTCGTCGGGACCAAAAACGCGGAAGTTGCGGCTTTCTTCGTTGAGTTTCATAATGTCACGGAGAAACTTACCAGCAACTTTGGTAGCTTCAGCGTTAACTGTTCCTGGTTTAAATACTTCTACAGCATAGTTGCTAAAATCAGGCATTTTCAAGTCACGCAGCAAAATTCCGCCGTTAGCGTGGGGGTTGTCTCCCATGCGACGCTGACCTTTGGGGGCTAGTTCTGCCAGTTCGGGAATCAGTTGACCGTTGGTGTCGAAAAGTTCTTCAGGTTTGTAACTTTTTAGCCAATCTTCCAGCAATTGCAGATGTTCCGGTTTACCAGCTATATCACTAAAAGGGACTTGGTGCGATCGCCAATAACCCTCTGTTTTCTTCCCGTCCACTTCCTTGGGTCCAGTCCAACCTTTGGGAGTGCGTAAAACAATCATTGGCCATTGCGGTCGTGCTTGGAAACCATGTACCCGCGCTTCTCTTTGGATACTTTGAATTTCACGAATGATTGTATCTAATACTGCCGCCATTTTTTGGTGAACTTCCGCCGGTTCAGAACCTTCCACAAAGTAAGGTTTATAGCCATAGCCGATAAATAGGCTTTCCAATTCCCCATGGGGTATCCGTGCTAATACTGTGGGATTGGCAATTTTGTATCCATTCAAATGCAGAATTGGTAAAACTGCACCATCAGTAACAGGGTTGATAAATTTGTTAGAATGCCAGCTAGTTGCTAGGGGTCCAGTTTCCGCTTCTCCGTCACCCACAACCGCCGCAACTATCAAATCAGGGTTATCAAATACTGCACCGTAAGCATGAACTAAAGCATAGCCTAATTCTCCCCCCTCATGGATAGAACCAGGGGTTTCTGGGGCGACGTGACTGGGAATACCACCAGGGAAGGAGAATTGCTTAAATAGTTTTTGCATTCCCTCTTCATCTTGGGAGATGTTGGGGTAATATTCGCTATATGTTCCTTCTAAGTAGGTATTGGCAACAATTCCGGGTCCACCATGTCCAGGACCAGCTATGTAAATTGCATTGAGATCGTATTTTTTAATAACTCGGTTGAAGTGGGCGTAAATCAAGTTTAGCCCTGGGGTAGTTCCCCAATGTCCTAATAGTCGAGGTTTGACGTGTTCTTGTTGGAGTGGTTCTCTCAAAAGAGGATTGTCAAGGAGGTATATTTGTCCAACAGAGAGATAATTGGCTGCACGCCAATAGCCGTTAATTTTTTGTAATTCTGTGTCTGTTAAAGGTTTTGTCTGTGAAATGCTGGTAATAGTCATTTAAAACTCCAGTCCAAAGTATTCGCACCAATCAGTTTTTTGACACTCCCCGGTCTAAAGACACGGGGATTCTTGGTTCAACGAGACCACTTAAACTAGACTCCTTGCGTTATCTAGCTCAGAGGTGGGACTCTCCCCAAGCGTTAACTTTCGGTCTGCCCGACCGTAGTTGCATGACTGCAAGTCCTGTTTAACTTGAAACGAGAAAGTTTCAAAATTCTGATTCGTCTAGTTCCTATAAATCTTTTACCTACTGCTAGGAGGAAACTAGAACAATGCAGTAGAACCGCATAGATTTAATTGTCAAGGTACAGAAAAGCCGTTAGGCAGTTAGGTTTTTAGACAGGTTGATTACCTTTCCTGTTGCAATTAGTATAACACAAGTCACTGGAGGCTAAAGCCTCTGGCTAGCTTTCATCCCTTGCCTAAAGGACAGTTGAATTTTTTCCGCCACGCTCCAAAAACTCAACTTCAAGGGTTTTCAGCCTAATTTCTTATAAGGAGAATGCCGAAAACCCTTGAAGGCGTGTCCGACTCAGCAGGACACACCTGTGCAACAGTTGCGGGATGAAGGCTAATTGCAGGATAAATCTTGCACTGACATTTTGTATATATTGTATAATAGACGATTTACAAAAAGGTAGGGGCGAAGCATTCGCTTATAAAAATTATGCGACCAACCGACAACTCAACAGCGCGAATGCTTCGCCCGTACGGCAACGGATTGAACACGCTAAGAAAATAGCGCGTAACGTATGCAGGTCTAATGTCAATATAACTGTGATGATTTGTTTGGGGGTAGAAACAGCTTGATAATTTCTACCCATAACTAGCCTTATGTTACTGTTTGTCCAAGTCTTCAATAAGTTGATCAACAAAATCCCTCAACCGTTGTTGCCAGTCAGGGACGGTTTTAATTTTTTCTCTGACCCCAGGCAACACCTTAAACTGCAAAGGTGATTTATCGTACGCTACCTGATTTTGTGGTTTAAATTTAATCCGAGGCATTGCCAAATCCTAATATGTCTGATATACTAGATATCATAGCACAACATTGAAGGTCGAGTCAATGCTTTTATCATTCAAAACTGCACTAATTCCAAATAACCGACAGATTACAGCTTTTCGCAAGGCTTCTGGAGTCGCTAGACACGCTTACAACTGGGCAAATGCTCAAATCAAGGATATTTTAGCTGCTCAAAAAGAAGGCGAAAAACTTAAATTACCATCAGCGATTGACTTGCATAAAAAGTTAGTTGCTGAGGTAAAATCTGAGCATATTTGGTATTACGAAGTTAATAAAAATATCCCTCAGAAGGCGTTAGCTGATTTACGCCAGGCTTGGGATAGGTGTTTTGTAAAAAACATCAAAACAACCACGATTCAAGAAAAAAGGACAACACGATTCTTTCTATTTAGAATCAGGAACTAAGGCGAAACCAGCGATTAAAAATGATGGTAAAAGAATTAAATTACCGTCAATTGGCTGGGTACGTTTAGCAGAACCTTTACCGATTACAGTAACTCATAATTGCGTGATTTCTAGACAGGCTGATAAATGGTTTATTTCTGTTAAATACGAAGTTGAAAAACCTCCTATACTTGCAGACAGACCGACCATTGGTGTTGACATTGGTATCAAAGAATTAGCAGTTTGCAGTAATGGTGAAGTAT
>NZ_VIKY01000112.1:0-28243 GCF_009711925.1 Dolichospermum sp. UHCC 0352
AAATTGAGAAGCATCAACAAGCGATCGCCCAAAAATCACGACTCACAGGAATAGAGATTGGCCTCAGTAAACCTTTAGCAGATATGTAATTGAGCCGTCTTTGCGCGAAACAAAAAATCTACTAATCTACTTATCAAGGGTTTTGACGTATTCTTTAAAAATTGGGGACAAATCAAATTGGGTTTTATTTGCTTTGATTTTGGTGATTAAATAGCGTTTTTGCAGGGATTCTAGAGCGTTAATAAAGTCTGTGGATGACCAGTTTAAGTTTTGCTTTAAGGTTTCCCTAACGACAGGTTCTTTAAATTTGCTTAATTCCAGGGCTAGTTGTTGTTCTAGAGGGGATAGTTTTGTGAATAGCTGTTTAAAATGCGATCGCATTTGATTGGTCAAAATGAGTTGGTTTTCTGCTAAAAATTCGGCAACACTATCATCAAAAAAATCTTTAATTAAGCTGGTCATGTCTTGAATATGTTTCGGATTACCTTGATATAGGTTAATGAGATGTGGCCAACTTTCTGGATCTTTCAAATTTTCGTTTTCAAGAATTTCTGTATTATTTAATCCTGAAAGTTCTAAGCATTTGATAGGATATAATTCTTTATCTAAACAGTGCATTTCTGGACACTGTTTCTGACTGATTAAAATAATGGTGCTTTGATGCTGGCTTTCAGTGAGGGTTTTAAACCAGTTTTGATAATCGAGATATTGGGTTTGATATTGACCTGCTAATTCGCCACTGATAAAGAGATTTTGGATGTCGTCTAAAATAATTAGAGATTTTTTCTCGGTTAACAGTGCAGAAACTTGTTTGATTTTATCGCTGATATTATCTTGAGGTTCTTGATGGCAAGTGATTAATATTTCATTAAGTGATGATTCTAGAGTGTTAGGAAATTTGAGATTTTTCCAGATAATAATTTGGAATTTTTCGAGATTTAAGTCAACAAATTTTTTAATAAGAGTAGTTTTACCAATACCCGATAAACCTAAGACGGAAATTAAGCGAATATTTTGATTTAATATCCAATTCGAGAGAGTTTTTAGTTCAGTTATTCTATTATAAAAATGAATAATTTGAGGAGCAAAAGTTAAATCGTAATAGTTCTTATTTTTATCATCTTCTTGTCGGTGATTATCTTGATTTTCTTTAGTGCAAATATTAAAACTATTACTGCTATTTGTATTATGACTCTGTATAGTAATTGGCGATTGAGCTAATCGTAATCTTTCCATAGTAGAACGAAAATTCAGTTTATTAATATCCTCTCCTAATAGTTCTGATAAAAGCTGCCATAACGGATAACCCACATCTGCTACATGATTTTTTGTTGCATGGTGTTCTTGGGCAATATTTTCGTAGGTTTGTCGTTGCCAAGTTCCTTCTATCACAGCCTTTTGAAGATCGTCTAGACCTTTGCCCCTTTTCTCCACTACTAGGCGATCGACAAATTGTAACACCTCATTTACATTCATTAACCTTTACCAAACAAGAGTTTTACAAATTGTACCAAGTTTTGATCCGATCTTTTCCGTTTTTTTATTGAGTTTTTGTAACAAAAGTCCCGTATAAATCCGTTTTCCTGGGGGTTGTTAAACCTACGAAGGCTTTGTTATGCTCATTTGTAACTCAGCGAAATGACTGTAGCTATATAAATCGCTGACAATTCTAACAGGAATGAAATAGAGGTTCCCAGCTATGCGGCTGAAAAGATGGCTCAGATTTTGAGTCAAGTTGGTATCAGGTACTTCGGGGGGTAGGTAGTATGTATCTCTTATAAATCTATATTTATCATTCATATTTGGAGATTTGATTATGATGTCAGATAATGAGCCTAATTTTGAGAAAATAGCTGAGAATATAGGGAAAATCAAAGATTTTGTCAAAAGTTTGGCAAGAGAACAGATATACGGCATGATGGATACCTTGAAAGAAGGTGAGCTTGCTTCTGATAGTAGTGTATTTACTTATATTGAGGCTTTGGAATACGCTGTAGATATAAAGCTGAAATATCCTAATGTAAAGTCAACCTTGCTCAAGCTTGATCGTTCATCCAAAGGATTGGTGATAACTCAGATTTTTATAGACAATGATGAAGAACTTGTCCCTAAAAAAAGAGGTTATTTAGGCAGAAAAGTCACTGCTAAAAAACTTGACGAGGAATTGGATGAAATTTTTGGCAACGAGGATAGTGTTGTGATTGATTTACCACAAAGATAAATAAGGAGTATTTACTATGTTGTTTGGTGGATTAGAGTTTGTACTATTGGGTCTCTTATTTGGAGCAGCCATAGCTTTGGCTATTATCACTATTGTTGCTGTTATGGAGATCGTCTTTGAATATTGGAATGACCTTGATGATGAAGTTGTCATAGTTCCGCCTGAAGCTAGTTTAGAATTAGAAAGAATTGCTAAAGAAAAGGGTAGTAAGAAACACAAGAGATTTGTATACAACCCAGCAACAAAGGAAGCTTTATTCATTGAAAGTGACTCGATAGCAGATGAACTTAGAGACGAGGATGATGTAGTTTTTGTCTCAATTAGATGAGGCTGAGTAAAAGTGAATTGGCAACTGTGTAACACTTTATGTATGAGAGTAGTCCTACATAAAGTTAAGAAAATAGAAATTATTAAGGGCTACTTTTTATTGTCAATACAAAAATTTAGGGGACAACATGGAAGGCGAAATTATACTTCAGAATATACCAAACGCCACTAAAAATGAAAGAGATTTTCTTGTTTTAAAAACCAGAATATATACAGCTTGGCAAAACTACTTAGAAAAAATAGGAAAAGAAAGTTTATCTTTAATTGTTTCCTCAAGTGTAGATTTAAACCCTGCCAAAACTCCGAGCAAAAATAATAACAATGCGTCTGCCAGTAAAGCAAATTCTATTTCCCTAGAGGAAAGAGCGGAGCAATATCGTAGCGAAAAGCCAAATTTTTCAATGGAACAATTAGTCGTTCCTGAATCAGTTAAGGAAGAACTACTGATATATAGCAAGATTTCAGCCCTTGAAAAATTAGTGTTTGATGAGTGGGGATTAAGAAATATACAACCATTTCCTTACTCTGCACTTAATTTCTATGGTTCACCCGGCACAGGAAAAACTTTGGCTGCACACGCAGTGGCTTCTTACTTAGAGAGAAATATTTTACTGGTCAGTTATGCTCAGATTGAAAGTATGTATCATGGAGAGGGTCCCAAAAACGTTGAAGCTCTTTTTTATGCAGCAGAACGTGATAAAGCTGTCCTTTTCATTGATGAATCAGATTCCTTGCTATCTAAAAGATTGACTAATGTAACTCAAGGATCTGAGCAGGCAATAAACTCTATGCGTAGTCAGTTACTAATTTCACTAGAGAGATTTAGAGGAATTGTTGTTTTTGCCACAAATCTAGTTGAGAACTATGATCCTGCATTTGAGACTAGAGTTCGTAATATATTTTTTCCAATGCCAGATCAAACTTGTAGGAATCTCATCTGGCAGAACCTTCTGCCAAAAAACTTGCCACTTCTAGAAGATGTATCTACCGAGAAACTTGCTGAAATAGATGAAGTCTGTGGTAGGGATATACGTAATGCGATTATTGATTCAGCCTTAAAAGTTGCCATGAATAACGGTAGCGGAATAGGTTATCGGGATCTTTCAAATGCGTTAGATGCTGTTAAGAAACGACGAGTCAAGCCTAATACTACTGTACATAAGTTAAATGAAGAAGAAAAACGAGCGGTAAGTCTTGCAATAGCTAATAATGCTCAAGAAATCCCATATAATTAGTGCGATCGCTCTTCTAGGTTGGATTCACTAAAGTGCGATCGCCATTCATGTAGTCGCTGTAAGGTGCGTTGTTTAACGCGCCTTTTTGCTTTTAATTATGATTAGTTTGTAATTATTATGCGTTACGCTAACATATCCTACTATTGCTAATTTACATATCTATTCATCTAAAAGTTAAAATTTTAAAGGTACTTTTCAGTAAACATCATCCCTAACAAAATCCGACGGACTTAAAATTGGTAATATTCCCCGATAAGGATGAAGAATCAACAAATCTTGATCACCTGTAATTGGCGTTGCAGATTCTTAGAGGAAACGGAACTCAAGTTACCATTTTATCATCTATGGTTGGGGTATTCAGTTTGCACACAGAAAGACGCTGAAGACGTTTATTATCTGCTCAAAACCCCTGCGAAGATTCGGTTTCTCAGTTGTGAACCGGTTCTGGAAGACATTGATTTATCAGAATGGTTAAGCGAGTTCATTGGTGCGGGTATCTGTGATGGTTGCGGAAAGGAAAAAAGTCAACTATACGGTGTTGATGCTTATCCTGTATGTGGTGCGGCGATTCGTAAATCTCAGTGGCTGTGAGAGGTGTCCACATTGTTAAAACGAGTAGAGTCAGCTTTAGGGTCGCAACCTACGATCATGATGCGTTGACCCATTTCAGCCATAGCGGCTAAAGTATTTTGAGAAGTGGTAGATTTACCGATACCGCCCTTGCCGTAGAAAGCTATCTGTCTAATTTTTTCTTCAGTCATTGTTCGTGTTTCCTAGAATTAGTTAATTGGTGGTTTTGTCTGGTTCTCACGGCCAAAGTTCTACGGCGGTGAGCATTTGTAGAACGTCGCTATCTATGGAGGCGATCGCTCTACAGAAAATCGAGTGGTGTTCATAGTATTTATGAGGTTGTAAGGATTTTTTTCTTTTTCCGTTGTAGGGGTTTACACCGTAAACCCTTACTATTAGCTGTTGTTTACTAAACTGCTTCAACAATGATTTCTTTGCTGATGCGATCGCGTAATCTCGCTTCAATCGCAATCTTTAAAGTAGCAGTGCTACTAGAACATGAACCGCAAGCACCTTTAAGAATGACTTTAATCTTATCGCCTTCGACATCATAAAGTTCTACATCTCCCCCATCGGCGATTAAAACGGGTCGGACTTCTTCATCTAATACTTTTTGAATCAGAGCAATTTTTTGAACTGTAGTTAATGGTTTTTGTGGCTCTGAACTAGGAATTTCTGTTTTAGCTTTCGCCTTGTAGCTGTAGAGATTTTTGTTGGCGGCTTCCTGCTTTACTTCTCTTATTATATCATCAATCTTCGTTAAACAAGAACCGCATCCGCCACCAGCTTTTACATAATTTGTTACTTGCTCTGCACTGAAGAGATTGTTTTGTGCAACTGCTTTCTTTATCTTAGCATCAGTTATTCCGAAACAGCTACAGATGAGGACACCTTCTTCATCGTCATGTGCCTCTAGAGGAATGCCACGATAATTATAAATCGCAGCTTCTAGAGCCTCTTGACCCATAACAGAACAGTGCATTTTCGCTTCAGGTAAACCACCTAAATAATCAGCAATTTCCTTATTTGTCACACCCAAAGCTTCATCTAAAGTCAAACCTTTGACCATTTCAGTTAAAGCGCTTGAAGATGCGATCGCACTGGTACAACCAAAAGTTTGAAACCGAGCATCGAGAATTTTATCTGTTGCTTCTTCAACTTTCAAATGTAATCTTAAAGCATCACCACAAGCAATACTTCCCACTTCACCAGTTGCCAGTTTCACACCAGCTTCGCCAGTTTCTTCAATAGCACCCTGGTTTTTGGGATCGTAAAATAACTCTAATACTTTATCAGTGTAGTCCCACATAGTTAATTTTAGATTTTGGATTTTAGATCGGTGATTCGTAATTTTTGATTAGTCAGCAGTCAGTTTTTACTTGCTACTGACCACTGACTAATGACTAATGTACCGGCGAAGCATTCGGAGAAAAGCCTTTGGGAGAAACCGATAATTGATCGCCCGAATGCTTCGCCCCTACGGATTGTTGTTGTAACCAATCGGCGTTATCATTTTTGAAGGGAGATAAAGCTCGGAGACGGTCAACAATTTCCGGCATTACTGCTATTACTTGATCAATTTCAGCTTCGGTTGTGTAGCGAGAAAGACTGAAGCGAATTGAGCCATGTAAAGTAGTGTAGGGTAAACCCATTGCCCGTAAAACATGAGAAGGTTCAAGAGAACCAGAAGTACAAGCAGAACCAGAAGAAGCACAAATACCGTACTTATTTAAAGAGAGCAAAATTGCCTCACCTTCAATATATTTGAACCCGATATTTGTAGTATTTGGTAATCTATGTTTGATATCACCATTTACTTCACAGTCAGGAATTTTGGATAGAAGAGATTTCTCTAAATAATCGCGCAACTTTGTTAATCTCTGAGATACTTCTTCTAAATGTAACAGTTCTAATTCCGCAGCTTTGCCAAGAGCAATAATTCCCGGAACGTTCTCTGTACCGCCTCTGCGTCCTCGTTCTTGATGTCCACCAACTAAGAGAGGACGGAAACGAACCCCACGTCTCACATACAAAGCACCAATACCTTTAGGAGCATGAATTTTGTGACCAGATATAGTTAACATATCTATGGTGCTGGTCTTCATATTCAAGGGTATTTTGCCTACCGCTTGCACTGCATCAACGTGGAAGAGAGCGCCGTATTCCTTAACCATAGCACCAATTTCTTCAATTGGAAATATCGTGCCGGTTTCATTGTTGGCATACATCATTGTTACCAAAGCAGTATTACCAGTTAGAGCAGCTTCTAACTCACTCAAATCCATTTGTCCATGAGAATCTACCGACAAATAGGTAACTTGATAACCTTTAGATTCTAATTGTTTGCAGACATTTAAAACTGCCGGATGTTCTACTTGGGAAGTGATGATATGACGTTTTTCAGGTTGAGCTAATAAAGCAGCATGAATAGCAGCATTATCGCCCTCAGTTCCGCAACTGGTAAAAACAATTTCTGATTCGTCTGCTCCCAGTAAAGCAGCAACTTGTTCTCTAGCTATTTTTACAGCCTTCCCAAGTTGTCCACCAAAAGTGTGCATACTAGAAGGATTAGCATAATAGTCCGTCAAATAAGGCATCATTGCCTCAACAACTTGAGGATCTATTTTAGTGGTGGCATTATTATCAAGATAGATACAATTATTTTGCATGATTTTCCATATAAAAGTATAAAGTAGGGGCGAAGCATTCGGGCGATAAATTATCGGTTTTGTCAAAGACTATTTTCCCAATGCTTCGCCCTTACAGGGGCGATAAATTATCGGTTTTGTCCAAGACTATTTTCTGAATGCTTCGCCCTTACAGGGGCGATAAATTATCGGTTTTGTCGAAGACTATTTTCCCAATGCTTCGCCCTTACAGGAGTCAGAAATTCAGAAGGAAGATAAATATAAATATTCTCTATTTCCTATTTCCTCTTAACTGTTACCTGTCACCTATATAACTATTGGTCCTTGATGCTTTTGCAATTGTTGGGCAATCTTTTGGGAATAAGATTTATACCAATTCTCCCAATAGTCTTGCTTATTGGTTAACTTTGCTCTCACACGGTTGTAAGTAGCAAACCAACTTTCCCAATAATCACTAGGTTGTTTAACGCAACCATCAACAGTAGGACAACTGGCTTTACATTGAGGTACGGTGTGAATACTACCAGCGCAATTTGTGCAAAGTTCCGAGTCAATCCAGTAATTACCGTCAACTTCTTGAATTGCACCGGTAGGACAAACAGATAAACACAACTTGCAGGAAATACACTGGCTAGTAATTTCGTAAGCCATGATTATTTACCTTTGTGGGAATTGGTGAAGAGGTAATAGGTGATTGGTAATTGGTGATTGGTGATTGGAACATATTACCCATTCCTATTACCCATTACCTATTACCCATTACCCATTAGCCTTAACATATTGCTCGTAAAATTCTAAAGCAACCTTTTCAATTACGTCATAGGCTTCAACAGTTTGGATTCCTGCTGCTTCTAGTTTTTCCTTGGGACAATTGCCTATTTTCGATACCAAGACTGCTTTACAATCTGCAATTGATTTCATTATATTGTCTGCGGTAGCTGCTTCGCTGTAACCACCTTGACAATATTGATCAATCTTGCGGTGACTAACAAAACGAACTTCATTACCATCAACTTCATAAACTTGAAATTCTTTGGCGTGTCCGAAATGTTGGTTAACTAATCCACCACCTTTTGTTGCTACTGCAATCAAGATTTTAGGACTATTAGCAGATTTTTTGCCAGTTGATGCTTTATCTTTTGCAGCCTTAATTTCTTCTCTAAATTTCTCAATCCCTTCGTGAACTTCTTGACGAGTTTCAAAGTTATATTCTGGAGCCATTTCCATGAACTTATCTTTAGTAAATTCTTGGCTACGATCTTCTCCTAATAATCCTACCGCATCGGCTCGACACTGGCGACAGTGGCGCATCATTTTCATGTTACCAGAACAGCTATCTTGAACTTCTTTCAGTTCTTTTCCTGTTGGTCCACGTTGACCAGTTAAACCGAAATGTGTACCATGTTCTGGTGCAGAAATGAGCGGCATAATGTTGTGTAAGAATGCTCCTCTTTCACGAATAGCCTTATTAACTTCTACCAAATGTTTGTCATTAATTCCGGGAATCATTACGGAATTAACTTTGCATAAGATATCAGCTTCTTTGAGAGCTTGCAATCCTTCCAATTGTTTTTCTAGAAGAATTTTTGCCCCTTCAATCCCTCTGTAACGTTTGCGTTTATAGTGAACCCAAGAATAGATTTCTGCACCTATTTCGGGGTCAATGGTATTAAGGGTGATAGTAACGTGATCTATATTTAATTGCTTGATGCGATCAATATGTTCTGTCAGCATCAAACCGTTAGTAGATAAGCACAATTTAATATCTGGTGCTTTATCGGCAATTAATTCAAAAGTCCGAAAAGTTTTTTCTGGATTAGCCAAAGGATCACCAGGACCAGCAACTCCCAACACAGTCATTTGAGGAATTTTTCCGGCAATTACTAACACTTTATGGGCAGCTTCTTCCGGTGTGAGTAATTCACTCACTACTCCAGGACGACTTTCGTTAGCGCAATCATACTTGCGGTTACAATAGTTACATTGAATATTACAAGCTGGAGCAACGGCAACGTGCATCCGTGCATAGTGATGATGAGCCTCTTCACTATAGCAGGGGTGTTTAGAAATGCGTTCTATGAGTTTTTCATCCATTTCTGGAGTTGTGGTGCTGTCGCAACCGCAAGCAGCAGATGTAGCAGGGGCGATAATGGCATTCTCAAAGTCGGAGGTGAGAATATCTGTAGCAGGTAGTGTCATTGAATTTCGCTGTTGGAGGTGGACTTGAGAGCCACTGTGGGAGATGCTTTTACTACTGCCAATATCTAAATTATTTTAGACATGGTGCTAATCTCATCCCTCCACTCACTTTTGACTGCTAACTTGGTTTTGTTAAGGAGCGTTAAGTGATTGGCGATAAATGATTTATAGCAGCCCTTTTTTTTGCCCCCCTTCGTTGACAGGGGATAGAACTTATTGGATTTATTATGTTTGTACTCAAATCCTTAAATCCTTGCATTGCAACGATACAAAAATTAAAAAAGATTTTTTCGGGTAGGGGTACGAGTATTTATAGTGAGGGGTACGAGTATTTATCATGAGGGGTTCAGGATTTCTTTGTACTCATCTCCAAGTCAATACCTGTAAGGATTTCAGCTATCTTTTTATTGGGTTTTCTTGATATTCGACTGTACTCAACTTTTCGGCAAATTATCCTGAAAACTCTTGTTTATCAGGGATTTGAGGATAAAAAACTGGAGTAAGACTAATCCGACTACTCCAGATCCGAGCGAAATTCAATTCTGTATACAACCTATCATTTTTTTTCGGGTAAAAATGCAATTTATATTTTTTTAATTTTTCGATTATTAATGATATAAATTGTAGCTGTACATCTTGCTGTATAAGGAATATACCTTTGCTATATCATCTATATTAATGCAGATAATTTGCAAAAGATTTAATTTTTTGATCATTATTTATTGGTGATTAGTTATAATTTTGTTAGCCATAAACTTTCGATTATTACTACTATATATATATAGTGAACAAACCAAATTAGGGAAAATGTGATGAAAGCTGTTATTATCCATATAGATATAAAAGGTGTGAAACTTCTGTTCAATGAGCCTGTTTCTGCCAGAAAAGTTGTAAACTGAATAATAAACAGATTTGATATACATTACTAACTAAGCGTAATTCCCAATGACCACTAAACGCCATTACCACATTATTACCTTCGGTTGCCAAATGAATAAGGCCGACTCTGAGCGCATGGCTGGCATCTTAGAGGACATGGGCTTTGAGTGGTCAGAAGACCCAAATCAGGCAGATTTAATCCTTTACAACACCTGCACCATTCGGGATAATGCGGAACAAAAGGTATATTCTTATTTAGGTAGACAGGCCAAACGCAAGCAAGAAGAACCTGATTTAACTTTGATTGTTGCTGGTTGTGTTGCCCAACAAGAAGGGGCAGCTTTACTGCGACGGGTGCCAGAATTAGATTTAGTCATGGGACCCCAACACGCTAACCGTCTGAAAGATTTGCTAGAGTCGGTTTTTGCAGGTAATCAAGTTGTCGCTACTGAAGAAGTTCACATTTTTGAAGATATCACCCAACCGCGTCGGGATAGTCAAGTCACAGCTTGGGTAAATATCATTTATGGCTGTAACGAACGTTGTACTTATTGTGTAGTTCCTAACGTCCGTGGTGTGGAACAGTCTCGCACACCAGAAGCGGTTAGATCCGAAATTGAACAGTTAGCGAGACAAGGGTACAAAGAGATTACGCTCTTGGGTCAAAATATTGACGCTTATGGACGAGATTTACCCGGTTCTACTCCCGAAGGTCGTCACCTGCACACATTGACAGATTTACTTTATTATGTACATGATGTACCGGGCATTGAACGCATTAGATTTGCCACGAGTCATCCGCGTTATTTTACAGAAAGATTAATTAAAGCTTGTGCAGATTTGCCCAAGGTATGCGAACATTTCCATATTCCCTTTCAGTCTGGTGACAATGAGCTTTTAAAAGCTATGTCACGGGGTTATACACACGAAAAATATCGCCGGATTATTGATACTATTAGAGGATATATGCCAGATGCGTCAATTAGTGCTGATGCGATTGTGGGTTTTCCCGGTGAGACAGAAACACAGTTTGAAAATACTTTGAAATTGGTGGAAGATATCGGTTTTGATTTAGTGAATACTGCGGCTTATTCACCCCGTCCTGGCACACCTGCGGCTTTGTGGGATAATCAACTCAGTGAAGAGGTAAAAAGCGATCGCTTGCAAAGATTGAATCATTTAGTTAATATTAAGGCAGCCGAGCGATCGCAACGTTACTTTGGCCGCATTGAAGAAGTATTAGTAGAAGCGCAAAACACCAAAGACACAAATCAAGTCATGGGAAGAACCGGCGGAAATCGGCTTACGTTCTTTACTGGTAATATTAATGAACTTAAAGGACAAATAGTCAAAGTCAAAATTACCGAAGTTCGGGCTTTTAGTTTAACTGGAGAAGCAGTAGAAGTTCGTCAACCAGTGACAGTTTAAAAAAAATACAGGAGTATGGTGTCAGCTATACTCCCCGTCCGTAATCTCAGGCAAAAAACCTGAAAAACGACTTTGCATGGGGCGTTATGCTTCGCTAACATACCCTAACAGGTAGATTTTAATATTTCTAACTCCTCTCTCACAGATAATGATTGATAACCCAAAGCAAAAGCCTGGGAACTATCTAAAGAAACATCTTTTGGCCTTGGTGCTGCCATTTTCACATCTGCCTGCAAACAGGATTTTAATTTATCATTTGGAAGTTGTAAGATTTCAACTAATATTTTCCCAAATTCATAACGGGAAATTCTCTCTTTTCCACCTAAATGAATGATCCCATTAACCTTTTCTAAAGCTAATAATAACCCTTTCGCGGCTGTATTTGCACTAACCGGAGTGCGAAATTCATCTATAAATAAACTTAGTTCTTTTCCGTCTTTCAATATTTGGATAAATTGCTGAATAAAGCTTTTAGCTGTGGGTGTTTCCCTGCCAAACATTAACGGCATTCGACAAATAGCCGCTTGGGGATATACTTTTAATATACCTGCTTCAGCTTCGACTTTTTGTTCACCGTAAATATTAACAGGTGATACTTGATCTATTTCTTGATAAGGTGCATTTAAACCATCAAAAACTAAATCGGTAGAGGTAAAAGCTAAAGGTAAAGAATTATCAGCACAAAGTCCCGCAATATCACAAGAGGCTGTAACATTGATTTTATAAGATTCCTGGGAATGAAGTTGACAATAATTTGGTTGCGATTGGGCAGCAGTGTGAATTACTGCATCCGGTTTGATATCATTAAATATCCCTTTTAATTCCTGAAAGTCTGTTAAATTAACTTTCACCATTTTCATATCAGGTATTTCTAGAAAATGGGTATGATATGTACCATAAACTTCCCATCCTAGCTGCGCTAATTGACAAAGATGCCAACCTAGAAATCCACTAACACCTGTAATTAAAAGTTTTTTCATATATCATATATATTTGATTCTCAACTACAATAACTTGATTTCTCTCCGTGCCTCTGCGCCTCTGCGTGAGAAAGAAAAATGTAATTAATTCACCCAAAAATAGCTGTAATTCAATCTCACGCAAAAAACCCCAAAAACAACTTTGCGCCTTTGCGTGAGAATCATTGGTGTCAACTTAACGCAAAATCTTCATCCCGCAAGAAACTCAAGTTCCTTGCTAATAGCGAAAGTCATCTAAAAGATGACTAAATACTAGGAAAATTTATTAGTCCGTTTTAACGGACTTGAGCTATGAGACAGGGAATTTATTCCCTGGCGGGTGTGGAAGCTAAACAAATAAGCCACTTGTACTGAGCTTGTCGAAGTATCTGTAACCTAAGTTGACACCAATGCGTGAGAATATCTGACTACAGAGTTTGGAAATAAGCCTCCAAAGCCTCATGTACCAAATCAGTCATCGGTCGTTCTTGTTTTTCCGCCGTTTCCTTGAGTTGCGCGTAAAAATCATCCCGCAGACTGATGCGGTGACGGGACTTACCGCTGCTAGTAGGATCTCCTGGTGTGTAATCAGCCACAAATTCCCTAATTGCATCAAAACCCAATCTGTCGCAAAAATCCCCAAAACTTTCTTTCGGTGTCCGCGACTTTTTAAAGAAGACAAAAATCGGTTCTAGAAAACTTTCAAGATCATTGTGGTGCAGTCTTTCCACAAAAGGTTGCGCTAACCGAGTTTGATTTGGTGAACCACCCAACCATACTTGATAAGACTCCACAGCGCTACCCACCAAACCCAATTCTGCCATATAAGGACGAGCGCAACCGTTAGGGCAACCGGTCATCCTCACCACAAAATGCTGATTTTGTAAACCTAATTTATCTAATAAAGCCCGAATTCGTTCTAAAATTCCAGGAATGGCTCTTTCCGATTCTGTGATTGCTAAACCGCAAGTAGGTAAAGCCGGACAAGCCATAGCATAGCGGGTTAATGCTGCTATTTGGCTAGGATCAGCAACAACGCCACATTTATCCAGAATCTCTTGAATTGCTGCTTTATCTTCTGGTGCAATATCGTAAAATAGCAGGTTTTGATTACCTGTGAGCCGAATAGGCAGATTAAATTGCTCAACAATTGTCCGCAAAGCGGTTTTTAGTTGGAATGTTCCGTCATCTTTCACACGCCCGTTATCAATGGAAATACCCAAAAATAGTTTACCATCGCCTTGTTCATTCCAGCCCAAGAAGTCCTTATATTTAAACTGGATCAGAGGTTTAAAAGGTTCGAGTTTTTTGCCAAGGTATTCTTCTACCTGAGTGCGGAATTTATCTACACCCCAATCATTAATTAAGTATTTTAACCTCGCGTGTCGTCTGTCCGTGCGATCGCCATAATCTCGTTGTGTCGCAACTATAGCTTTTACAAGATTATATACATCAGCTTTGGCTACATAGCCAATGGGGTCAGCGGCTCTGGCAAAGGTTTCTTCTTTATTATGGGTTCTCCCCAGACCACCACCAGCAAAAATATTAAATCCTGCTAATGCGCCTTTTTTATTGGTAATCACTACCAACGTCAAATCTTGGGAATATAAATCAACGGAATTATCTCCCGGAACTGTGACGCAAATTTTAAATTTGCGGGGCATATAGTGAGTTCCATAGATGGGTTCTACGGAATCATGAAGAATAGTACCATTACCGTTGGTTTGTCGGGCTGCTTTGACATCTGGATGTTCTTGAGCGCTAATGGCTTTTTCCCCATCTAACCAAATTTCATAATAAGCACCGGTTTGGGGAGAAAGTAAATCAGCGATATTTTGGGCATATTCCCAAGCATACTGATATTCTGAGCGATTTTTAAAGGGGGCTGGAGGAGCCATAACGTTGCGGTTAATGTCACCACAAGCGCCCAAAGTTGAACCGAGATTTTCGACAATTGTAGCGATCGCCGCTTTCAGGTTCTTTTTTAAGATACCATGTAGCTGAAAGCCTTGGCGAGTAGTAGCTCTGAGGGTATGATTACCATATTCATCAGCCAGTTTGTCCAAAGCCAAATAAAGCTCAGGGGGTACTAAACCACCGGGATTTTTTGTCCGCAGCATCATTTGGTAATCTTTTTCCTGACCCTTGATGCGGTTATCACGGTTATCCTGTTGATAAGAACCGTGAAACTTGAGAATCTGAATTGCGTCTTCACTAAAGTGGGTAGTGTCCTCAAGGATTTCCGTGGCTACAGGTTCACGTAAAAAATTACTATTTTCTTTGATACCTTCGACTTTGGAAGGCTGACGATTGGTCGTAGGAGAAGCAGCAGTGTTAACCATTACGGTAGATACGTTTCTGAATAAAGCGGTAGACAAAATTAAAATTAAGCAATTAATAGCACCTATTTGGCTAAATAAACTACTTAAAATCAGTCGGAATTATGAATATTATTTTGATTTTAACATGGTCAGAGGCCACCTTGATCAAGCGGCGGTTAGAGTAGCTAACTACTCCAACCAGCAAATATTCGCATTGCCTTAGACCAAAGACAATGAGTAGACTTGACCATCAATCAACAGTCGCGTAATCCCTTTAGCTTGTAAATGGCTACTAGCTTTATGGAGCATTTGACTATCGGGAACTTTAATCACGCGATCGCGCTTAGTAGAAAAGCGTTTAGCTACACGATGGTTATCAAAAATTGGCAGTGTTTTCTGTTGATTTTCCAAACTAGGAATGAGACCCAAATCACCAAAATCCTTGAGTGGCCGGGTAATTAACTCCGCAGAACGATCAATTACCAAATAGCAAGTTTTCGGTAAATTAGCGACTGACAATGGTAAAACTTGTACAGATACTTCCCCATTTCCCCGTCTAGTAACTAGGGGTTTTGGAGCTTCATAGTCTTCGTCCTCAAAGTCCTCCTCATCCTCATACAAATCATCATCTAAATCGTCATCTTCTAAATCATCAGGTTCATCCAACAAATCTTCATCGAGAATTTCCGCAAACAGACTCGGCTGTGAATATCGAGTTTCTACCTCTATCTTTGGTTTGGGGACAATGGGCGTTTCCGTTGGCTTGTGTCTAACAATTTCCAGTTCTTTGACAATAGGAGTTTCCTTGATAACAGGAAGCTTGGGTTTTTCCACTGCTGAGGAGCGTGTTTTCACCCGTCTATTAGCCGGAATCGGTTGATCAAAATCAAAATCATTCTCTGGTTCTGGTTTTGGTAATGCTTCTGCTTCTATTGTGGGCTTTTCTACTTTTGGGTTCAATAACTCCCCACCACTGCTGACGCTGCTAGAAGCCTCTACTAGCAATGGTGGTTGGGTCAACAGCGGTAACTGCTCATAACTTACCTGCGCTCTGCCTTCAGGGGTTCTAGCAGCACGTTTTAAAGAGACGAGAAATTCGTACTCTTCTTCTGGTAAGGTACTTTTAAGCAGACGGCTAATTGTAGAGTTACTCACACCATAGCGTTCTGCTAAAGTCGAGGTTGTTTCCGCAGTTTCTCGATATAGCTTGAGAATTTCTTGTTTGTCAGAATCTGTTAATTTTCTCACGGTAGACACCAAAATTTGTTAAGTTCGTTTGCGTCCACGGTCTCGGCCTTTAAGACTCAATGATGCGTCATATTCTAGAACAGCACCCAGACCGAATAACACTCCACTAAACACCCAGAATACTTCTAGTATGTCTCCACTTTGATAATTAGGTCATTGGGCGAATTTAAACCACATATCTGCATATCTGCAATGTAGAGCGAAAATGCGGCTGCGGCAATCATTCGCCAAGACAAGGAGACTTTACGTCCCCAAAAAGCCAGCAGCATAGTTGTGGCAATAATTAATAATGCCACATCGCTAACTATGTAAAACAAGTTGAGAAAAAAGGCTATCTGTTCAGTTGATGTTTGCTCTTTTTGAGCAATCAACCAAGGGAGAAAACTGCCTAATCCGCCAACTGCTGCTACAATTAGCCATTGCCATGGGTCTAGATGAATGCGGCGAGAAAGCAAGGCTAAAGCCATACCAGTCCCTAAACATAAATATGTGAGGACAAAAAATATATCAGCAATAGATACATCTGGCTCTTGTTTTAGGACGATTTCTATATAGCCGAAAACGAGTCCACCTATAAAATAAGCAAACATTCCTAACCCGATTGAGAGCCAGACTTTTCCACTACTAACCATTTGGGTACTCCGCCAGTTCCTCCAGCATAAGAGACTTGCACCCAAATAAGCCACAGCTTCAAAAATATTTGTACCAATTACATACCACTGGGCGCGAACTTCTATTCCTGCTTGCTCTGGGTCAGAGATTTTGGCACTGAACAACAAAAAGTATAACAATGCTAAAACAGCCCAGCTAAAACAGCAAAGAACAAGGTTTTGAGTAGTTAAGTAGGTGGGCTTGAGATCAGATGAGTTGTCGTAAGATTTACTCATAGAGATTAACTATGTAAATGCTCTGAATGTAATATTGTTTACAAAATTGATGAAATAATTGGCATTTACGTACTTGTGTGATAGACAATAGCCAGTTAAAGGCAAGTGCCAGTTAAGAGTTGTTTTTTAACAAATCAATATCCACCTTAACGCCAAAGCTGATGAAGTGGAGATTTTTGTAACCAACTGATAAATAGTTCTTGGTGTCACCAAAGTATGTTTTTCCTAATCTGTGCAGTTCTTCTAAAAAAAGAATTACATGAGTTTCTTGCCAAGCTGGCATTTTACTCATCTGTGACAAATTCGCGGTTAGGAAAGATTTTACTGCATTTGCGGCAGATATATCGGGAAATTGATTTTTCTGTAATACCCCGGTTATCTCTGTGGCAAATAAACGGTTAAAAACATGAGTTTTTTCTGTTCCCTGCGATGCACTGAGCTTGTCGAAGTGTTGCCCGTTCCCTGTTCCCTCTGAATGAAATTAGGAAATTTTTAATTTTCTCTTGCTTATTTAGACAATTTTAGCTATGATTGTGAAGGCTTCATGGGTACGTAGCTCAGTTGGATAGAGCATCCGCCTTCTAAGCGGACGGTCACAGGTTCGAGTCCTGTCGTACCCATTAAAATTGGTATACATAGCTATTAATAACGCGCAAAGGTTATAGTTGTACAACAATAATTAATGACAGTTATATTTTAGAAGCCACCGAAAGTGGGAAAATAAAATTATGCCAAGAGAAGACTTAACAGAGGAAAAGCCGATAATATGCACTTGAGTGAAATTACCCATCCTAACCAGTTGCATGGTTTGTCAATTCGGCAGTTAGAACAAATTGCCCGGCAAATTCGTGAGAAGCACCTACAAACCGTAGCAGCCTTTGGAGGGCATTTGGGTCCGGGTTTGGGCGTTGTCGAATTAACACTGGGGCTTTATCAAACCTTAGATTTAGATCGGGATAAGGTCACATGGGACGTAGGACATCAAGCTTATCCCCACAAATTAATTACCGGACGCTACAGTAATTTCGACACTCTTCGCCAAAAAGACGGCGTTGCAGGTTATCTTAAACGCGGCGAGAACAAATTTGATCATTTTGGGGCAGGACACGCTTCTACAAGTATTTCGGCCGCCCTGGGAATGGCTTTAGCCCGCGACTTAAAAGGGGAAAAATTTAAAACCGTTGCTGTGATTGGTGATGGGGCTTTAACTGGAGGCATGGCGCTAGAAGCGATTAACCACGCGGGACACTTACCCAAAACTAATCTCCTCGTGGTTCTCAATGATAACGAGATGTCCATTTCTCCCAATGTGGGGGCGATTCCTCGTTATCTGAATAAAATGCGTCTGAGTGCGCCGGTGCAGTTTCTCTCAGATGGAATTGAGGAACAGTTAAAACATCTGCCTTTTGTGGGTGAATCGCTTTCCCCAGAACTGGAACGCATCAAAGAAGGTATGAAGCGGTTAGCAGTTCCCAAAGTCGGCGCTGTTTTTGAAGAATTGGGCTTTACCTACATGGGGCCAGTTGATGGCCATAATTTAGAAGAATTAATTGCCACATTCCAACAGGCACATCAAATTACTGGCCCTGTTTTGGTTCACGTAGTGACAACTAAGGGTAAGGGCTATGAACTGGCGGAAAAAGATCAAGTAGGCTACCATGCCCAAACTCCCTTTAATTTAACCACTGGGAAAGCGATTCCTTCCAACAAACCTAAACCCCCCGCTTACGCTAAGGTCTTTTCTCATACTTTAGTGACACTGGCGGCACAAAATCCTAAAATCGTCGGCATCACAGCCGCAATGGCGACTGGTACAGGTTTAGATAAACTACAAGCTAAATTGCCTAACCAGTATATTGATGTGGGTATTGCTGAACAACACGCTATTACCTTGGCTGCCGGTTTAGCCTGTGAAGGTATGCGTCCTGTTGCTGCTATTTACTCTACTTTCTTACAACGTGCCTTTGACCAAATTATTCATGATGTTTGCATTCAAAATCTACCTGTATTCTTCTGTTTAGATCGGGCGGGGATTGTTGGTGCTGATGGTCCGACTCACCAAGGTATGTATGATATCGCTTATCTGCGTTTCATTCCGAATATGGTGGTAATGGCTCCCAAGGATGAGGCGGAATTACAACGGATGGTTGTGACTGGGATTAATTACACTGATGGACCGATTTCGATGCGTTTCCCCCGTGGTAATGGTCACGGTGTCCCCTTAATGGAGGAAGGTTGGGAATCTCTGGAAATCGGGAAGGGGGAAATTCTCCGTCAAGGGGATGATGTGTTAATTGTGGGCTATGGTACAATGGTTTACCCGGCAATGCAAGCAGCGGAAATTCTCAGCGAACATGGGATTGAAGCAACTGTGATTAATGCCCGTTTTGTTAAGCCTTTGGATACTGAGTTGATTTTACCTTTGGCTAAACACATTGGTCGGGTTGTGACTTTGGAAGAAGGTTGTTTAATGGGTGGTTTTGGTTCTGCGGTGGCTGAGGCTTTACTTGATGCTGATATTGTTGTCCCTGTGAAGCGGATTGGTGTTCCTGATATTTTGGTAGATCATGCCACACCGGATCAATCTTTTGCGGAGTTAGGTTTGAGTAGTCCTCAAATTGCGGAAACTGTTTTACAAGCTTTTTTTAAGAAACAGGCTGCTGCTTTGGTCTAGTTGATTTTTTGTCTGAATCAGGATTTACGGGATTTCAGGATTTTTCTGTATCCTGTTTATCCTGGTTCTTAATATTTCCAGAATTATTGACCGCAGATGAACGCAGATAAACGCAGATAAATATGGATGATTATTTTTTTGTGCAGTTTCACATAAAATTTGGTATTAAATATATTGGTAATTTTTCATAATTATGAAGTTGCTAAACAATCGTTATCAGGTTATTCAGGTTTTAGGTGCAGGAGGGTTTGGTGAAACTTTTCTCGCTGAAGATACCTATATGCCTTCCCGTCGTCGTTGTGTGATTAAGCAACTTAAACCTATTAGCAATGACCCCAAAACTTATCAAGTAATTCAACAACGGTTTGAGAGGGAAGCTGCGACGTTGGAGTATTTGGGGGAAGCTAATGACCAAATTCCCCAACTTTATGCTTATTTCTCGGAAAATGGTCTCTTCTATCTGGTGCAAGAATGGGTGCATGGTCACACTTTGACTAATGTGATTAAATCTCAAGGACAATTACAGGAAAATACTGTTAGAGAAATTCTGTTAAGTTTGCTGTCTGTGTTGGATTATGTTCACAGTAAAGGGATTATTCATCGAGATATTAAACCAGATAATATTATTTTGCGGGAGATAGATAATAAACCAGTTTTAATTGATTTCGGTGCGGTTAAAGAAACTATTCGGACTACTATTAATGCTGCTGGACATCCTACTCAGTCTCTAGTGATTGGGACTCCTGGTTTTATGCCTAGTGAACAAGCTATTGGTCGTCCGGTTTATGCTACTGATATTTATAGTTTGGGTTTAACGGCTATTTATTTACTTACGGGTAAATATCCTCAAGAATTAGAAACTCATCCTCACACGGGACAGGTTATTTGGCAACAATTCGCTGGGGGGATTTCTCCCCAATTAGTAATGCTACTAACTCAAGCAATTGAACCACGTCCAGGCGATCGCTTTACTACTGCGAATAAAATGTTATATGCTTTAAAATCTGACACTTCTATTCCCTCACAAGTTTATCATATTAATCAAACAGCAGCAACAATTCATCTCACTCCTGCCGCACTAAATCAACCTATATCTTCACTCTCTCAAAATCCCGTGGTTAAAACTGGGAATAATCAGCAAATTTGGCAAAAACCAGCGGTGATTATTGGTAGCGTTATGATGGGAAGTTTAATTGGTGCAATGGCTATTTCTAGCATAAACCGACCACAAACCACAAATTCCATTGTCACTAATTCCAATATCACAGAAACACCAACCCCAACCCCAACACCAACATCAATCCTAACACCAACACCAATACCAACAACTGTAAATACTCCCATTTCTGAAGCAACTGTATCTCCTACTCCTTCAATATTACCTGAACCCACAGAGACAATTCCTGAAAATACTCCTACTCCTTCCATAGAATCAACTCCACAACCAGAAATAAAAAATGAACAGGAACAAACGTCTGTAGTTCCTACTACAGAACCGACTTTAACTATCAAAGAAACATTAAAGAAAAAAAGACAGGAAAAACGTGATCAAGTAGCTACTAATATTAGGGAAACTGTCCCAGCATTTCCTACAGGTACATCAAGAAGTAGTGTAGAAGAAACGCTAGGTAAACCAAAGAAAGATTTAAGAGGATTATGGGGAAATACCCGCGCTGTTACTTATAAAGTTGTTCCTAAGAAAATTGATTTAGGCTACTTATTTGATAAGAAAACTGGAACGCTAAAACAAACAGAAGCAGCTTTTGCATCATCAGTAGAACCTGAAGTTATGCAGACAACTCTCAATGGTTTATTGAATGGAGAAGCTACAGCAGAAATTAAACAAGGACTGCAACAAGTTCAACAACGACAAACAGATAATTTTACTTTTAGTAAGGGTGGGGTAAAAGGTCAAATAGTTCGACAAAGTTGTGATTTTATCTATATTAGTATTTGGGATGCTGATTTACATGATTTTGTGAATCCAGCAGATGCAAAACAGTGTTAGAGGAATAGGAGTGAGAATGAACTTTATCACCAAAAGTCTGAAAAGAGGCAATTTCATTAAGAGGATGTTTGAAAAGTATCAGAATTAATCGAGATCCCCCCAACCCCCCTTACAAAGGGGGGCTAAATTCCTCAAAGTCCCCCTTTTCAAGGGGGATTTAGGGGGATCTGCGGGTGTCAGATCCCACACGAAAAAGTTTTCAAACAACCTCTAATACATATAATCGTAAATTTGTCCAGTATATAAGTTCTCTCTATTATGTATTCCGTTCTAAAAACTTACCAATATCCCCATTATATAAATGAATTATAGAAACAATCATTTGTTTAATTTTCAA
Source organism: Dolichospermum sp. UHCC 0352 (assembly GCF_009711925.1). Taxonomy (NCBI): domain Bacteria; kingdom Bacillati; phylum Cyanobacteriota; class Cyanophyceae; order Nostocales; family Aphanizomenonaceae; genus Dolichospermum; species Dolichospermum sp. UHCC 0352. The sequence continues at coordinate 21,942 of NZ_VIKY01000112.1, forward strand.
AGGATTATTATTACAGAGATTACATAAATCATCCTTTTCTTGATCAGTTCCCCATAGTGGTTGTGATTCTATCAGAGACAAGGCTATTTCTGAGGAATTAGACAACTTTAAACAACGTACTGATGATAGCCAATATTCCAGAAAAGTGAATTCTTGATATTGTTCTCGACTGGTGAAAATCACACAACTTTGATGATGGGTTTCAGCAATTATTTTGATGAATTGCATATATTTTAGATGATCAATATCTACATGATCCAAAATAATCAGACAACGATGGGTACGCAAATAATAGATAATTTGATTAATATTCAGTTTGTTTTCTTTGTGATGGGAGAACAAAGATAGCAAGTCAGTCATCATACTATCAAAACATGGAACTGTCGGTACTGAACGCCAAAAAACGTAATCAAATTGATTCTGAATTTGTTTTGCTAGTTGAGTAGCTAAGGTTGTTTTCCCAACTCCACCTATACCGAATAATCCTAGTAAGCGACAACCATCTTGTAAAATCCATGACTGCAATTGTGTCAGTTCTTGGCTATATCCGTAAAATGCTGAAATATCAATTGCAGTTCCCCAGTCTGGGAATTGATTTAAATTTGGTTTTTTTTTGCGTATTTGTGCGTATGCGGGGGGGGGGAAATATTACTTCAGCACTGGTAGTAATTTCTCGCCAATCTAGATTTAATCGCCGACATAGTTCTTCAAAGCTTGTATAACTAACAGGTTTACCAGTCAGGAAATTACTAATTGTAGCTAAGGACAATCCGGTATCATAAGCTAAAGCCCTTTGGCTGGGGTAGCCATTAACTCCAAGTGCCATATTAACCTGTTGAATACGGTCATTGCTTACCTTAAGTGACTTTGACATAATGTTAAATAATTTACGTCAAGACGGTAATAATTCACTTGTTCAGGCAGATTTGACTAAATTCAGATGTTTTGATTGATATATTCTCATAATCAGTGCGTCATGTAAATCTATCTTTAGATAGATGACATGGTTGTTTTGTTTTTTGATGTCAAAATTAGCTCTCAAGTCAGATGAAGTCAGATGAAGTCAGTGTTTCTCAGTACGGAAGTCAGTACAGCGTTGGGTAGATTGAATATATGCTAATTCAACTAATTAGCACCCCATGGAAATATCACGAAAACAATATCTTTTTCTGGAACTAAACAAGGAGAATCTCAAATGGCTAGATATGGAAGCAATGGAAATGATGATTTATCTGTTGAGGGATACTGGACTAACCCATGGTGGGCACCTTGGGGAGTTTGGAATTGGGCTTATGATAACCAGCTATACGGATTGGCAGGAAACGACTTTCTCAAAGGCGCATATAATGCCGACTTGATAGATGGTGGGGATGGCAATGACACCATCTGGGCATGGCAAGGAAATGATACTCTTTATGGTGGTAACGGTAATGACAATATTGATGCTGGTCAAGACCACGATTTAGTCTATGGCGGAAGTGGTAATGACACTATTTACGGCGATCGCAACAGTTGGATTGATCGAGGAAATGGTAACGATACTCTTTATGGAGAGTCTGGAAATGACTACCTTGATGGTGGGGAGGGTAATGACTATCTTAATGGTGGAACTGACAATGATACTCTGATTGGTTTTTGGGGTAATGATACTCTTTATGGTATGGAAGGTAATGATTATCTTGATGGTGGAGACGGCGATGATGTCATAGATGGTGATTCATGGTATTGGGTTTCTGGGTCTGCCAGAGATACTATTTATGGTGGATCTGGCAATGACAAAATTTGGGGTGGTGAAGACAACGACTTCATAGATAGCGGATCTGGAAATGACACTGTAGACGGTGAAAGTGGTGATGATACCATCTGGGCATGGCAAGGAAATGATACTCTTTATGGTGGTGACGGTAATGACAATATTGATGCTGGTCAAGACCACGATTTAGTTTATGGCGGAAGTGGTAATGACACTATTTACGGCGATCGCAACGATTGGATTGATAAAGGAAATGGCAATGACACTATTTACGGCGAAAGTGGCAATGATGTTATATATGGTGGTGCCAGTAATGATGTTATAGATGGTGATGCTTCGTATACAGTCTATGGCTCTGCGAGAGATACTATCTATGGTGAATCTGGCAATGACTATATTTGGGGTGGTGAAGACAACGACTCCATTTATGGTGGGTCTGGAAATGACACCATAATTGGTGAATCTGGCAATGACTATCTAAATGGTGGTAAGGGAGCAAATACAATATACGGTGGAGATGGAAACGACGTTTTTGCTGCGGTACAATTTGATGGTCAGAGAGATATTTTTAATGGTGGTGAAGGTGTAGATACATTTTTTGTGGGAGTTTCAGGGGATAGCAACGATTTAGATACTGCTAGTAAGGTCTTGTCTTATACAGGACAAATTACCTCAATAGTGGGTACTGTAGTTGGTGTTATCAACCCTCTGACTGGGGCTGTGATAGGTGCTTTGGGCGGTGCATTCGGTCTAGGATCTTCAATATTACAAGACCTTAAACCAGCTATTGGAGGTTGGAATGATGTTGTGATCATTGATGATTTCCAGCCACAGAAAGATATATTGGTTATACCGAAAGGTTTTAATTGGACTGAGAATCGTAATCTAGGAACGAACATAGATAACGTATATTATCAAGGAATAAACATCAAACAACAGAATCAAGCTGGTGGGGAGGATTCTTTAGTTTTCCTGGATATTGCCGGGTACAACTCACAACATAATTACAGTTTGCAACTACTTAGTCAAACTGATAGTTCTTGGTTTTACACTGTGGCGTGATCATAATGCGGTGTATTTAAGGCTATTTATCAACTTTCCCGTCAAGCAGCACCGTCAACCCAATGAAAGCCAGTAGGTTGGGTTGAGGAACGAAACCCAACATTTTGCCCCATTTACAACATTTTGGCGCATTTGTTGGGTTTTCCCACGTTAAGCCCAACCTACCACTACCAAAGGAGAATGGCTTATTGATTTGGCTAACAAACCCGCCATGAAATTCATTTCATGGCTAATAGCCAAAGTTTACTAAAGTAAACTATAAATTGATGGTTATTTCTAGTCATCTTCAGATGACTTTTGCTATGAGACGGGGAATTAATTCCCCGTCGGGTAATAGGTTTTACGTTAAGTTGACACTTATGAATCTCTTGCTTTACCCCTACTATCCTACTTTTATGTTAGAATAATCAAATAGATTCTATTGCATCCGACCGATAACCGCTATATGGTATTTATTGCCTCGAATAGTGTATAGTCAAGAAAAAATTCACTAATTGCTAATAGCTACAGTATTGTTAGTGCAAAATTAATAATGATATCGGCAAGAAATAATAGTTACATAGTCATCATCAACAGCATAAACCAAACGATTTGTATCATCAATTCGCCGTGACCAAAATCCGGCTAAATTTTCCTTGAGAGGCTCTGGTTTACCAATACCCTCAAAAGGCATCCGCATCGTCTCCTCAATCAACTTATTGATTCTTTTGAGAGTCTTTTTGTCTTGCCCTTGCCAGTAAAGATAATTACCCCAAGCCTCATCAGTCCAAGCCAACATTCTACTCATTTAACAAATCTCGCTGCACCACTTTCCCCTGCTTAAATTGAGCAATGGAACGTTCTAAATGGGCTGCATTTGCCGGAGACTTCAATAAATGCACAGTCTCCATGAGACTATTAAAAAACTCCAGGGACATCACCACCGTATCATCAGCATCCCGTCTAGTGATAATTGTATAGTCGGCATCTGCCGTCACCTGGTCTAAAACCGTTTTCAGACTATTTCTGGCCTCGCTAAAAGAGATAATTTTCATTGGCGGAGAACCTGTACTGTTTATTGTACAAGTATAGCGGGTTTGGGTAAATTGTACAATCCCCAGACGCGGATGTAGTATTTTGTCTTCCTAAAAGAGCCGCACCCATATATGGTATTTATTGCCTCGAATAGTGTATGATCAAGAAAAAATTCACTAAAAACATATATATAATTATGAATACATTAGAAAAATTAGAATTGTTGAGTGAAACCTGTAGCGACAACACAGAATTAGATAGAATTATTGGACAACTTTTAAATGTAATTTTAACTCGTTATCGTCAAAAACTCGCTATCTATAACTTAGATATAGATAAATTTGAGAAAAAATATCAACTCGCTTCTGAACAATTTTTAGAACAATTTAACTCAGGAAATTTAGGAGATGAAATGGATTTTTTTGAATGGTTCGGCTTATGCGAACTACGCAAAGATATCTTCCAAAAAATCCATAAATTAGAACAAGCTTTATGAAAAATGTTAGAAATGCCGATGACTATTTGGCATGGATAAAATCTGTAATTGCACTTTGTCCAGAAGTCGTAAATGTAACGATTATTCGAGAAGAATCACAAACTGATAAAGGACTATGGCGTTATCGTCTGACATTAAAAGATGGTAGCTTTTTAGAAATGTTTGAATTCTTGCAAATAGCATCAGGACAAGTAGAAATAATTAAATATAGTTTCCATTGGCAAACTGAAAATAGAGAACTAATAAAACGTTGGGATAACGCACCCCATCATCCGAAAATTTCAACTTACCCCCATCATGTACATGATGGTTCTGAAGATTCCGTTTTTCCGTATTTATCTGTTGATATTGAAGCAATTTTCAGACAAATTTCTGAACATATAAAATCTCAATAAGTTGTCATTAACATAATGCTAAAATAATTTCATCAGGAATTATACCCCAAATCAAGCAACTATGACTAAAAAACCCAAACGCATTTTATTCTTACATCCCAATTTTCCCGCCCAATTTCGCCACCTCGCCACAGCTTTAGCAAAAGATGATAATTATCAAATAGTATTTACTACCAATCGTCAAGAAGGAACAATACCAGGTGTACATAAAGTTATTTATGAACCTTCCCGTCAAACTGCACCCCAAACTCATCATTATGTCCGCAATTTAGAAAATGCCGTTCTCACCGGACAAGCTGTATATCGAATCGCAGAAAACCTGAAAGCACAGGGTTTTATTCCAGATATAATTTATGGTCATTCTGGTTGGGGTCCAACATTATTTATGAAAGAAGTTTTTCCCAAAGCAGAATTATTATGTTTCTTTGAATGGTTTTATCATCCTCGCGGTTCTGATGCTGATTTTGATCCCAATGAACCATTAAATGCAGATGATTTATGTCGAATTCGTGTAAAAAACGCCCCGATTTTAATTGATTTATATAATTGCCATAGAGGTCTTACTCCCACTAATTGGCAACATCAACAATTTCCCCCAGAATATCATAGTAAAATTAATGTTTGTCACGATGGGATAGATACTAATTTTTTTCAACCTCAGCCAGATGCTAAATTAGTTTTACCCCGCATTAATCTTGACCTTTCCCATGTCTCAGAATTAGTCACCTATGTAGGCAGAGGAATGGAACCTTATCGGGGTTTTCCTCAGTTTATGGAAGCAGTGGCATTAATTCAACAACAACGACCAAATTGCCATATTGTAGTTGTGGGAGAAGATAGAGTAGCCTATGGTAAACAGCTTCCTGATGGTAAAACCTATAAACAATTAATGTTAGCAAAACTGGATTTAGATTTATCCAGATTACACTTTACTGGTAGATTACCTTATCATGAATATCTCCAAGTCTTACAAGCATCTTCAGCCCATATTTATTTAACCCGTCCCTTTGTTTTATCCTGGTCAATGATGGAAGCAATGTCAACAGGATGTTTGTTAATAGCTGCTAATACTCCACCAGTTTTAGAAGTAATTAAAGATGGTAAAAATGGACTTTTAGTAGATTTCTTTTCTCCTGAACAAATTGCAGATAAAGTCAACAAAGTGTTAGATAACTTCCAAGATATGAAAGCTATTCGTGCAGCCGCAAGAAAGACTATAGTAAATAATTATGATTTAGCAAAATTATTACCACAGCATTTAGATTGGTTGTTGAAGAAGAAAACCGCTGTTAAGTCTTATGGGTTTGCAAAAATATAAAAAATAAAATAAATACCCTCATACTTTGACAAACTAACCCCGCAGATATTAAAAAATGTATTCTGCGTTGGTTAAGTAATATTAGGAAAACTGTTGAGTTGATGTGATATGTAAGGGTAAAGCAAAAGCTTAATGGTGTCAACTTAACGCAAAATCTTCATCCCGCAAGGAACTCAAGTTCCTTGCTAATAGCGAAAGTCATCTAAAAGATGACTAAATACTAGGAAAATTCATTAGTCCGTTTTAACGGACTTGAGCTATGAG
>NZ_VIKY01000113.1:0-6779 GCF_009711925.1 Dolichospermum sp. UHCC 0352
AGTTGTTAGTAGGGGCGAAGCATTTGGAAAATAAATTGTCGGTCATTGCCAAAAATAGTTCTCCAAATGCTTCGCCCGTACAGTTGTTAGTTGTCAGTTGTCAGTTGTTAGTTGTTAATAATAAATAATAAAGTTCTTTTGCTTCCTTAGCGGAAAGGTGGAGAATAGAGTAATCCTCCTTTTGAGGAAATTTGATTTTGTCCGCGCGGGAGATTTAATTTTGTCTTTGTTCCTAAATTGCGATCATAAACTTCACCATAATTACCAACGTGCTTGATTATTTTGGCAGCGAAATCTTTTGTTAAACCAATTCCTTCACCCAGGTTTCCTTCTGTTCCTAAAAAACGTTTAATATCGGGATCTTTACTATTAGCAACCTCGGCTAAATTTTGAGAATTAATGCCTAATTCTTCTGCTTTCACCAAAGCATAAACAGTCCATTTCACTATATCACTCCACTTAGTGTCACCCTTAGCAACTGCTGGCGCTAGAGGTTCAGAAGAAAGAACATCATCTAAAATGATATTATCTTCTGGTTTAGGTAAGGTTGTCCGTCGAGAAACCAGTGCAGAACGGTCTGTGGTGACAGCATCACAACGTCCTTCAGCATAAGTACCAAAGGTAATATTCACATCTTCAAAAACAACGGGTTTATAAGTAATTCCCCGTTTCCGCATTTGGTCTGCTAAATTTTGTTCAGTAGTAGTTCCAGTTTGCACACAAATGGCTTTGTCTTTCAGGTCTTTGATAGATTTAATATTGCTATTTTTACGCACCATGACGGCTTGACCATCATAAAATACCACAGGTGCGAAATCTAAACCTTGGGAAGTTGCACGGCTAAAAGTCCAGCTAGTATTGCGACTGAGAATATCTACTTCTCCAGTTTGTAAAGCGGTAAATCGTTCTTTCGCGTTGAGATTGCGATATTCTACCGCGTCTGGATTGTCAAATACTGCTGCGGCAACAGCCCGACAAATATCAACGTCAATGCCGCTATATTTGCCGTCAGTGCCGACAAAACTAAATCCTGGTAGTTCACCACTAACGCCACAAACAAGCTGTCCACGGCTTTTAATGCGATTCCAGAGAACGCGAGTAACTTGTCCTTGGGGAGTGCTAACGGGATTTTGTGTATTATTTTGTGGTTGATCATTACAGGCGCTCAGAATTAGGATTAAAGGGGCGATCGCTAAAGGCATCCCTATCCCCTGTAAAATGACAGATAATCTCCTAAATTTCATCATCGTTTTTTCCCAAGAATCTTCTTTGGATGTTTCTACATAATTGAAACATTTATTGATACTCGTGGCAAATATATCCTCTGAGGAGTATAACTAACGGCACTCCAGCTATTAAACTGGATTTCTGTAGATGAGATTTAATTACAAGAAAACCTCTTAATTAAGAATATGCTAAATTTTCTCAACTCTCTTCTCGGTCGCCACCCAGAGCGAATCAAAGCTAATGTTGAAATTTATACTTGGCAAACTTGCCCCTACTGCATCCGCGCTAAAATGCTACTATCATGGAAAGGTGTTAATTTCACCGAATACAAAATTGATGGCGACGAAACAGCCAGATCAAATATGGCAGAACGCGCCGACGGTCGCCGTAGCGTCCCCCAAATTTTTATTAATAATCAACATATTGGTGGTTGTGATGACCTGTATCAATTAGATGCAAAAGCTCAACTTGACCTTCTGTTATTTGAGGTTGCGGGTAATGGGTAATTGGTAATTGGTAATTGGTAATTGGTAATTGGTAATTGGTAATTGGTAATTTCCTTCTTTCTTCTTTCTTCTTTCTTCTTTCTTCTCCTGACTCCTGAACTCCTGACTCCTGACTCCTGACTCGGTGACTCCTTCTACTGAACTCCTGACTCGGTGACTCCTGACTCCTGACTCCTGACTCCTGACTCCTGACTCCTGACTCCTGACTCGGTGACTCCTTCTTCCCCCAATGCTTGAACACCCAGAATATTTACAACATCGAAAATGGATGAATCACGCCCTGGAATTGGCACAGGTAGCGGGTGATGCTGGTGAAGTTCCTGTGGGGGCTGTGATTGTTGACACAGATAATCAATTGGTTGCTGTGGGTGAAAATCGCAAAGAGCGAGATCAAGATCCTACTGCACACGCAGAAATTATGGCGATTCGGGCTGCTAGTCAAGTTTTACAAAGTTGGCGCTTGCATCAATGCACTTTATATGTCACTCTAGAACCCTGTCCGATGTGTGCCGGTGCGATAGTTCATGCCCGATTGGGAAAATTGATCTATGGCGTGGACGATACCAAAACTGGCGCGATTCGTACTGTTATCAACATCCCTGATCATCCAGCCTCTAATCACCGTCTGAAAGTGCTAGGAGGTATTCTAGAATCAGACTGTCGAGAACAATTACAAAATTGGTTTGCTACCCAACGTCAACAAAAATAACAGACACAGATAAAACTGTCCAAATGGGAAAACACAAGTTACCCAAGAAAATCTACGGTGGACATAATCAAGTGTGTGTCATCTTTTATTCGCCAAAAAATCAGCCACCGTTATGATCAAATCATACTTTGCTTTTACCAACCGCCATTCTCAAACTAAAAATACGCCTGTAAATCCTCACCTCGACTCCGCTCGGCGACCTTCGGTGCTTCAGAATACCTCGCGGGTTTCGCCTTGGTTAATCCGTGTTGCTTATCTTCTAGGACGCTACATGGTTTTGCCATCTTTCTTTGGGCATATTAAAGTGACTGGAAGAGAAAATATTCCTAAAAGTGGACCGGTGATTCTGGCACCTACCCATCGTTCCCGTTGGGATTCCTTGGTTTTGCCCTACGCGACTGGTCGTTGTGTGACGGGTAGAGATATGCGATTTATGGTAACGAGTAATGAATGTCAAGGGTTGCAAGGTTGGTTTGTGCTGCGAATGGGTGGTTTTCCTGTGAATATTGACCGTCCAGCGATCGCTACTCTCCGGCATACGGTAGAATTAATGCAGCAGGGGGAAATGTTAGTTATTTATCCCGAAGGTGGTATTCATCGTGATGGTCAACTTCATCCCCTCAAGCCGGGAATCGCTCGTTTAGCTGTGACTGCTGAATCTACCTATCCAGGATTAGATATTAAGGTTATCCCTGTCGGTATCCACTACAGTGAACCCTATCCTAATTGGGGTGCTGATGTGAATGTTCATATTGGTGAACCTATTAAAGCCGCAGATTATATGAATGGAAATTTAAAACAAGAGTCCAAAAGGCTGACAGCAGATTTAACCCATAAATTAAAACAATTAAGTCATCAAGAAGTGGAAATTAGCGATCGCATTTTTGCAAAAATTCATAATTAAAATCAGGTAGGGGCGCAGGGCTTGCGCCCATTCATAAGTTACAATCAGGAAAATTCTTCCCCTAGTTCCCATTACTTACAGGTATTTAACAAATATAATCCGATTTCAGAGGATGTTTTAAAAGTCCCTCATGGTGTATCAAATATTTTTTGATCCCCCTAAATCCCCCTTATTAAGGGGGACTTTGATTTTAGTTACCCCCTTAATAAGGGGGGTTAGGGGGGATCTGTAAGTGCCTAAAATCACAACCTAAAACTTTTCAAACAACCTCTCAGGAATTTTTTTCAGTTAATATGTAAAAGCTAAAACCTGTAGCCAAAATATTTGGTAGCCATATTACATAACTGTAGATATTTCCTGAAATAATTAAAGCATTAATAACCGCCTCAAATATTTTCATTAACCCCAGAATTACTAAAGTAACTGTAAAACTATTATATTTAATCCTTGGTTGCAAATTAATTCCTATAGCTGTACCCAAAAAAGCCAATACAGCGCAGGAAATAGGTAAGGTAAATCTTTTTTGAAGATTAACTTGTAATTTGATTAGATTCGGGATATCTCCTGCTTTTTTTGCAACTAACAATCGTTGATAAATTTGAAATATATTCATTTCTCTATGATCTAATTTTTCCCTATCTAGTTGAAATTGCCGAGATATACTAGAAAGATTAAGGCGAATTTCATCAAATTTAATTCCCTGACCATAAGAACCATCTGGATTAATTATACTCTTGACACCATTATAAAAAAACCAATATTTGTTTCCTTCATTCCATTCAGCAAATTTAGATTTTATAATTACCTTCAAACCCCGATTATCTCTAATTAATAAGGTAACTTCTTGCATTTTTCCATCACTAAATCTCTCTGAGTAAAAGAAGTATTTAAGATAATTATCTTTATCAGATATTTGTTCATAATTTCTGTTGGCTAATTCTTTATAAACAATGTGATCACTTTTAAGATCCCATCTATTTATATTCATCACTTCTTCTAAGGTAATAGCAGCTTTATAGTTAGAGATAGGGACAATACCCTCATTAACAATAAATAGGATTAATGAAAGAATAAGACTTAGATGAATCGCTGGACAGATTAATTTATACAAGCTTATTCCACAACTTTGTAAAGCAATAATTTCACTGGTAATTGATAATTTATTATAAACGAATATTGTGGTCATTAAAATAGCAATTGGTACAGCCAAAACAATAAACTCAGGTACTTTAAGAATGTGTAAATATATTAAAGTACCAAAAGATATTTGTTCCGTCAGGAGAAAACTAAATTGCTCGAATGATATACCAATTGATTCCGCAACAACAGTAACAATAACGATGGTAAATAGTAAAATCGGGGTAATTTCTGAGATTAAATAGCGCTCTAGTAATGATATGCGAGGAAAAATATTTATTTTTTTCATTTATCATTTTGCTGGTTATGTAGTTGCAGCAGTTGACGATATTTTGATATACAGATATTAGTGATAAAAATTTTGTGGTGCGCTTATTAATCTTATTTTTGTTTTTCGTAAACTTGGTTGAAGTTATTTTTGGAAATGTTGGGTTTCGCTGTCGCTCTACCCAACCTACTACTACTCTAAATATTGCATAAGAGTAATTCATAAATTACCCCTACTTTTGTTTTTACGTAAGTCCTATTTATGCTTCACTTTACCTGCCGATAAAAGCAAGTGCTTGAGCAATTGCTGCTCGTACTTCAGCTTGACAGGTAGTACTTCCATTTGGAGTAAGTGAAAATCTTTTTGTACACTCACTTACTGCCTCCCTGGTCGCTGTAGTGATATCTTCATAAGTTGTACTTTCAGTAACTGTATAACTTGTTCCCAGTGAGGGAATACTAACAGTCAAAGTTCTAGGGGTAGTTTGAGAGGTAGTATTTCCACCTCCTCCACTAGGAGCTCCTCCACTAGGGGTATTACTTGATGTATTACCACCACAGGAAGTAATCATTAAACCAATCAGTAGAAATCCAAAAAGCCTATGAGTTGAAAAAATTCTTAACATAAAGTAGTTTTACATAGATTTACTTATCCCACTCTAAATCTAAAAATCTCAACTCCTGTCTAAGTAATGATTGTTTTGTGACTGTTTTATGATTAACTGTCGCTCTCCCCAACCTACTACTACTCTAAATATCAGGGCTATTTCATTCTAAACATAATCCGCCCTGAACTGATAGTGTAGTGTGGCGTAAGCCATAGTTCAGGACTAATAATTCAAGTCCGTTTTAACGGACTATAACTTTCCTTTAGTCGTCTTGAGACGACTTTTGCTATTAGACATGGCTTCGCCACGCAAGCTATCAGAATTCATTCTGAGGCGGGTTAAATAAGAATGAAATAGCCCTACTCTAAATATTGCATAAGAGTAATTCATAAATTACCCCTACTTTTGTTTTTACGTAGTCGGTATTTATGCATTCGTTTTAGTTGTAGGGTGCTTTACTACTGCATAAATTCTGCAAATAAACAGATTGTTGATATCTGACGCACCCTACCAATGTGACAGTTGCGTAAGTCCTGGTTATTTAATTTCTAAAAGCTCGTGGTCTACTATTCGCATCGAATACACATCTCCCTTTTGAACCATCACTAAAGGTTTGCGGAGAAAGAGGTCCAGCTAAACTACAATCACTTTGATATAATTGCCATTCCTTTTCAGCTTTGTCAGCAAGACTAGATGTTCCACCTCCTCCACCAGAAGTATTATTAGATGTACCTGTACTAGGAGTATTACTTGATGTGTTACCACCACAGGAGGTAATCATTAAACCAACCAGTAGAAATCCAAAAAGCCTATGAGTTGAAAAAATTCTTAACATAAAGTAGTTTTACATAGATTTACTTATCCCACTCTAAATCTAAAAATCTCAACTCCTGTCTAAGTAATGATTGTCTTGTGACTGTTTTATGATTAACTTAGAGTTTGTTGAAAAAGTTTTTGATTGTAATATTAGACACTTGTTAATTATTCAATCTGCTTCTTCCAAAGGGATTTAGAGGCATATAAGATTTGTTGATACATGATGAGAGACTTTTTATGAGAGAATAAATACTGTCAGTAATAATATGTTTTTAGGTGATGAGAAGCCCTAATAATGATCAAAAAAAGAAAAGAATTACCGTGACAGCCTCTTGTCAATGTATAAAGAAGGCCGAAATGGCTTTAATTAGACTAGGATTTGAATCAAAATCCAATTTTGCTAAACATCATTTATCTAGAACAACAGTTACCAAATTTTTTCAGGCTCAACCAATTTCAGTTGACTCCCTGAAAAGGATATGCAGAGAGTTAGAATTGAATTGGGAAGATTGTTTACCAACAGAAGAAATAATTAATAATAACCAAGAGAAAAAGACAAGAGAAAATAACAATTATTCCAATTACCAATTACCAATTACCAATTA
>NZ_VIKY01000114.1:0-19789 GCF_009711925.1 Dolichospermum sp. UHCC 0352
CACAACTTTTAGCTTGACAGACCACTAGTAGCCATAAATACGTATTTTAAGGTATTGGCAAAAGTGGTTCTTCCCGCTTTGATTCCCCCCAATAACACATCCAAATCCTTCTGCATCAAGACAATATCCGCTGCCTCCTTAGCCACATCTACAGCCGTATCAACAGAAATACCCACATCCGCAGCGTAAAGCGCAGAAGCATCATTAATTCCATCCCCCATGTAGCCGACAACATTACCAGCTTTTTTCAAAGCTACAATAATTCGCTCCTTTTGATTTGGTTCTATTTCTGCAAAGATGTTGACCTGATTTACCTGATGTATCAAAGCTGCATCACTGAGTTTTTGGATTTGAGATCCTGTCAATAGCTTAGTTTGTATTAGTCCTACCTGCTGACTAATACTAGCAGCAACTGCGTGACTATCACCGGTGATCATTTTCAAAGTAACGCCCAAATTTGCTAGATCAATAATTGTATTTTTGATGTCAGATTTGGGCGGATCATATAAAGCCAAATAGCCCAAAAAAGTAAAATTAATTTCATCTTTAAGAGTGATATGATTAGTATTTATAGTTCGATAGGCAACGCCCAAAGTCCGAAAACCTTGACTACCTAAATCTTCATATTTTTGCTGGATTTGCTGCCGAATTGGTTCAATATCAATTATTTTATCTTCTGCCATTTCTACCGTATTACAGATATCTAAAATATTAGAAATTGCTCCTTTTGTAATCACCAGACAATCATGATCTTTACTCAATAAAATACTCAGACGTTTGCGGTTAAAATCATAGGGAATCTCATCCAACTTTTTATATTTAGAAATATCAAATGATTTATGATTACGAATTGCTTCATCAATAGGATTAACATAACCTGATTCATAAATAGCATTTAAATAGGCATAAAACAAGACTCTCTCACTTTCTTTACCATCTACATCCAAAGCCGAACGAATTCGCACCACACCATCAGTTAAAGTCCCTGTTTTATCGGCACATAAAACATTCATACTGCCAAAATTTTCTATTGCAGGTAATCGTTTGACAATCACCTGTTTTTTGACCATTAACTTGGCACAATGAGCTAAATTAATACTAATAATTGCCGGCAATAATTGGGGAGTAAGTCCTACAGCCAAAGCCAAGGAAAACATAAAAGAATCTAACACCGGACGATGGAGATAAATATTCGCGGTAAAAATTAGGATTACTAAAGTTAAAGTTACTTCCAAAAGAAAATAACCAAACTTGCGAATTCCATTCTCAAACTCAGTTTCTGGTGGTCTAAATTTCAATCGTTCCGATACCTTACCAAATTCCGTTGCTTTGCCCGTATTCACCACCACAGCCTTAGCAGTGCCACTTACTACATGAGTCCCCATAAATAGGCTATTTGTGCGTTGTCCTAGTCCAGTTTCCGCAGGTAAAATCGCTGTTTCTTTAGCCACTGGATAAGTTTCCCCAGTCAAAGTAGCTTCATCTACCGATAGGGTTTGTGACTCTAAAACCAAACAATCTCCAGGAATACTATTACCAGCCGACAATAAGACAATATCTCCCGGCATAACCTCATCTACTGGGACATCTTGGGGTTTACCATCTCGGAGGATACTCGCTTTGATTTCCACCAGTTCTAGGAGTTTCTGGACAGCATCAGCAGCACCCCGTTCTTGCCAAAAACCCAGAAATCCACTTGCGAAGACAATTACGAGAATAATGACTGCATCAATAGCATCTTGCAGAAAAATGGAAAGAATTGCTGCTACAATCAAAATCAGAATAATCGGACTATTAAACTGATTTAATAACAAAGTGAGAGTATGGGATTGCTGTTTTTGCTTGAGGCTATTTGCACCGGACTTACTCAGGCGTTGTTTAGCTTCTTCACTGCTTAAACCTTGTGGGGTTGATTGTACCTGCACAAATATCTGAACAGCAGATAAATTCCAAAAAGTGGATAATTGTGAATTCATCAATTAATGTTAGAAATAATTGTAGTTCTGGTTAAGCTACAGCCACCAAATCCCAAAAATGTTGGGTTTCCTTGCGTCAACCCAACCTACAAAAGCCCTCACAGATAACTTTTTCAGCAAACCCTACTTAAAAGTATTGCGAACCTCTTCTTTCATTTTATTTGCTGGGTTACGAGATTCACTTTTTATGTCATCAGTTTTTCCACTAGGTAGATAATTAGGGTTGACAATACTATTGTCTATGGCTTTTTCAGTTTTAGCTTCAATCTTTTTGGTTGCTCTTGAGTTGGGTTGCCACTTTGTATCTTTTATATCTTCGACTGCATTACGAACTTTACTTTCAGCTTGCTTGGCTTTACCCATGAATTGGTCTTTTTTATTTCCTGTGACATTACCGAAAGTTTCTTGAACTTTACCTTCAATATTTTTAGTTGTGGCTTCGACTCGATTCATAGTTGTGGCCATTTGAGTCTGAGCGAGACTAACCTCAGATGTAAAAGCTGTGAAAATTCCCAGAAATAGAACTAAACTAATGACGAGAAAAAACTTGCGAAATTGTGAAAATAGATTCATGGAATTTTCCTCATTTATAGGTTGTTAATTAATAAATGTCATCGGTTATAGTTTTGGACTTGGTACGGCTGGAACAATTTTGACTACAACTTTGACGCTTCTTACACCCTTGATTTCTTTAGCAAGAGAATTAATTTTATTTAGTTGTTCTTGATTCTGGACATTTCCAACTACAACAATTGCTCCATCTTTAGCAGCCACAGTTAATTGACTAGACGGAATATTAGCTTCCAACTTAGAACGAACCTCACTGGCAAGATCACTATTAGCGCGAGTTGCATTCCCTCCAGTGACATTATTGCGTTGTTCACGGGCGCGAATATCTGCGTTGAGTTGATCTCGACGAAGTTGGCTAGTTGCGTCTTTTTGATTGGCTAAAATGGTTTTATCTGTGGGAACTTCACCAGTTTTCTCAGCAGAATCGGGCGCACTGCTGCTAGTTTTGGCTTTATTGTCACAAGCAACTGTTCCCAGAAGTAAAATGCTACTGAGGACTAAAAGCGTAATTTTTCTCATATTTCCAATCCCTTTTACACACGCGAGACAACAGGATTAGCAGAACGGCCAATGGTTGGACTATTGTAAACTTCCCATTCCCGCATTCCCTTGTGCTTGAAAATTGTTTCTGCTCTCAGGATTTCCGCCTCTGTGCCATCTACAATTACTAGATAATCCCCATCAACTACATAATCATGGTAGATTTGCGCCCGATGTTCGGGAATTCCTAAACCTACTAAACTACCAATTAAACCACCAACTGCTGCTCCGATAGCTCCACCTGCTAGAGTTGTAGCGATCGCTGTAGCTACTGCTCCTGCTAACATAACTGGACCAATCCCCGGAATTGCTAGAGTTCCTAACCCAATTAGTAACCCTGTCAACCCCCCAACCGCTCCTCCTGCCTCGACTCCAGTTTTCGCACCTTCCTCTACACGAGTGGTTTCATGAGTGGTTTCATGGCCGATTTCACGGGCTTCTGTTGGTTCTTGAACTCGTGTTTCACCAATTTGGTATCGCTGATTTAGATCTTCATCATGTTTAGCAATCACAGATACCTGATTCATGTCAAATCCGTTATCTCGCAGTTCATTTAGAGCATCTTCTACTTCTTCGTGACTAGAAAATACTCCCACTGCTCGTTTATTATTAATCAAGGTCATTTTTTTATCCTTTCACAAGGGAAAAAGTGGCAGGCAACAAGGTAATTAAGAATTAGTTTGTAAGATCAAAAGTCTTATTTCCCTGCCCCTGCCTGGTTAATCTATTCGACAATTTCTCTGGCTTGATCCTTCACATCTTCAACCGCGTGGCGAACTTTGGCTTCTGCTTGTTTTGCCTTGCCTTCTGCTTGAGTTTTTGGATCTCCTGTTAAATCGCCTACGGCTTCTTGAACCTTACCTTCAATGTTTTTGGCGGTTGCCTTAGCTTTATCTTTCATACTCATAATCTGCTCCTAATGGAAAATTTACTAACGCGAAATCTGGGTTTTATCTTCTTTCCACATTCGGATGTTCTTGGGTGTTAACATCCAATTCCTCTCGACGCAGAGTTTCTTCTGCTTCAATGGTTTCGTGATCTACAACTTTATTAACTCTGACTTCTTCTCGTAAGAAAGCTTCTTTATGAATGTCCGCAGTTTCTTCATAAAGTTCTATTCGACTCACTTCTGTCGTCCCAAAGCTGTCGCTATCTAAAGCCACCGTTTCTCCCGCAGTTGTAGGAGTGACTCGTTCAATAACAATTCTTTCCTTATCTATGGGAACTGAAACCCGCGCTTTTTCTGTTTCTGTATGTTTCCCAACAATAACTTCTCCCGTTTTGGCGCGGACTTTGTTGGCAATTAATCGTTCTTGATATAGTTTGAAAGTTTGATGATCCTGATCATTCAAAGCATATAGAGCCGGATCTGCTTTATAGTCATAGGCAGCACTGCCGTTACCGGACTTTCTCGGTGGGACTATGGGAGGGGCTACCATAGTCCCTCCCGCAGGTCGAGAACTGGCTGTATCTACAGAACCGGAACTTTCTAAGAATGCTTCGGAACGATACACTCCTCTGACTTGTTCTTCATAGTTATAATCAATTTCTTTGTGTTCGTTAAATTCGGGTAAATTCTCTGCTTGTTGTTTGGTCATTCCCACTGTATAAATCCGTTCAGAGGTATGATCAATGCGCGAACGACCAACTGGCAATAAAACTTTTTTCCCAAAAATCCACAAACCTAAATCAACAACGAAATAGCGAAAATGTCCTTGGTCATCTACTAAAATATCGTTGACTGTGCCAATTTTTTCATCTGCGGTTGCATAGACACCCATACCTTTGATATCTTTGCCTTCAAAACTTTCTCGATAATTCGGATCAAATTCTTTAATTTTCAAAAGAGGCATACTATTTCCATCTCCACTTTTTACGGATGTGGAACAGGTTGATAATTTTGCTCCTGTTCCAGTTTCACCATCAGTTGATGTCATCAAATACCAATTATTCTCAACATTAGAACCTGGTACAATTGGGTTATTAGTTTTTCAGCTCTGTTAGTTCTAATATGTATACATTAGTTATTTTTATGATTAAGACCGTCCATCAAAGGGTTGATTATGCTTGTATGTCAATAGACAGAGATTCTCAACCAAGTAAATGTGCAGGAAAGTTCAGATCCCCGACTTCTTGGAGAAGTCGGGGATCTGGGTGGGTTTAAAAGTGTATAAATTCGTTTATAGCCAAATAATCTAAAAATTTCTCTTGGGGAAAATCGCAAATAATACACTCGGTGTCAAAAAATTGCATTAAAATCACTACGGCGGTAATCTTTGGGTGTGAGTTTGAGGTATTTTTAAGTCAGCTTGACGATAAAATTAATCCACTTCCTGCGGTCTTTAGGCTTACTGCGCTAAAAAATTAGAGAGTTAATTTATGTTTCAGTTGTTAAGCCGGGTTTTGCTATGGCTCTTAATTGGTGTTGTAGCCTTTTCTTTGTTTCAAAGATTCTATCCATCAGTAACTTTTGTCGGCAGATTTGTTTTAGGGTTAGTCATTGTTGTTTTAGCTTTAGCATTTCTCAATCCCAATGAACCAGCATTGGCTTCATTGTGGCGATTTATCTCCTTCCCGCTCAAGCCTTTGGGCGCTTCGGTTTTAATGTTGTTTCTAGCTGCTCAAAAAATCAAAGGCGGTGGCATTGATAAACCGGGCGGTTTTTTATTAGGATGGGCTTTGACGGTTTTGCTTTTGTCCAGCACGCCAGCGATCGCTTACTTCCTCGTTAGATCACCAGTTGCCACAGTTGAGGGGACGAACATAAATCACCAAACTTCCCCATCCGCCCTAGTCGCCTTTGGTTCAGCAAATCCTAATTTCACAATCTCAGATATTCAGCAAAATATCATCCCACCAATGGTAGAGATAAATTCTCCAACTATAGCCTTCAATAGTCTGACTGCGAATATCCCTTCCTATCTCCTCCAAAATCCTCAAGCAATCAGCACCCGCGGGTTACGGGTAGAAGACTTTGTTCCTAATGCAGAAACACTGCAACTTACTACCCAAGTATGGGAAAGTTATCTCAATCAGATTTATGTTTTCCTACGTGGCCGGACGTAGAAGAGGCAGGGGACAGGGAAGAGGGAGCAGGGGGATAAATTTTCGTTCTTCTTCCTGACTCCTGACTCCTGACTCCTGACTCAATGACTGCTCCTGTAATCTCAAAAAGTTAGATAATTGTTGGGATCATTCTAAATCGTAGTAATACGGTTTAGATGTGAACCAAACCACCCTGAGCGTAGTCGAAGGGTAAACGTTATTTAAGTTATGACACCTTGGGATTCGCTAGTTCCATGCTCTGTCGGTACTGATTAAACATTCCAAAAGGAAAGTGTCTTTACCATAACAAGCTTTTATAACCGGGTTGAAGCAAACTTTACTTAGAAATAAGGATTGGTCAAACCGACCGAAAACAAATTATGTCCAATTTTGTCTTTTTAATTGATGCTAATAAAACCCCATTAAATCCTATCCACCCATCTCATGCTAGTAAGCTATTGGATAGTGGGAAAGCAGCCGTTTTTAGGCGTTATCCTTTTGTTTTAATCATGAATCGGGTTGTGGAAAACATTGTTACTTACCCCATTAATTTAAAAATTGATCCTGGTTCTAAGTTTACGGGTATCTCTTTAGTAAATAACAAAGAAGAAGTTATTTGGGGAATGGAATTACAACATCGTGGTGCTGTAATTAAAAGTGAGCTAGAAACACGCTCATGGGTTAGGCGTAGTCGAAGAAACCGTCATACTCGTTATAGAAAGCCACGGTTTCTGAATAGAAAACGGACAATAAATTGGTTAGCTCCAAGTTTAAAACATCGTGTATTGACTACTAATACTTGGGTAAAAAGATTAATAAAATATGCCCCAATTACAGCTATTACTCAAGAGCTAGTCAGATTTGATTTACAGCAACTAGAAAACCCTGAAATATCGGGAATAGAATATCAGCAAGGGGAGTTACAAGGTTACGAAGTTAGAGAATATTTACTAGAGAAATGGGAGAGAAAATGTAGTTATTGTGATGCGAAAGATATCCCCCTTCAGGTAGAACATATTCAACCTAAAGCGAAAGGTGGAAGTAACAGAATAAGTAACCTGTGCTTGTCTTGTGAAAAATGTAATCAAAAAAAAGGAACGCAGGACATTGAAAAGTTTTTAGCTAAGAAACCAGAACTATTGAAAAGAATTAAATCTCAGTCAAAAAGACCTTTAAAAGATGCGGTTGCTGTTAATTCTACCAGGTGGGATTTATTTCAAACTTTGAAAGAAACTGGATTACCAATTACAACGGCTTCTGGGGGAAGGACAAAATTCAATAGGAGAAAATTAAATCTTCCCAAAGAACATTGGATAGATGCGGCGTGTGTTGGAGTAGTAAAAAACTTAAATATATTGACAACCAATATATTTAAAGTAAAATCTACCGGACTTGGAACAAGAAGATTATGTCGGATAAACAAGTTCGGTTTTCCTTGTTCCCAGCCACGTCAAAAGTATGAACACAAGTGGAACACAGGTGATATTGCCTATTGTAAAGGTGTCTCAGGTCGGGTTGTAGTGCAATCTGCGACCCGACTAGAGATCAGGGTAGATGGGAAAAGAATTGGTGGGAAACTAACTGATTTTAAAAAACTCCACAGCAAAGATGCTTATTCCTATTTTTGACTAGGAAACACTACATTATTTTGGGATTAGAAGGAATGGCATGGCCAAATCACACAGACTTGATAAAATCGCTGCTTATTTACGCCCCTATTGGCGCGAAACCGTTTTCGGTATTATTGCTTTATTAGTTGTCAATGGGCTGGGTGTATATATTCCTTTGTTAATCCGTTCAGGGGTAGATACTCTATCTAAGAGTTTTAGTTTTCGCCAAATCATCCATTATGTAGTCCTTATCGCCCTACTTAGTTCCGCTATGTGGATGATGCGAATGGCTTCTCGGATTTGGATATTTGGTGTGGGAAGACAGGTAGAATTTGACCTCAAACAGCGGATTTTTCAGCACCTGCTGCAATTAGAACCTGCTTATTTTACAGTTAATACTCCTGGGGATTTAATTAGTCGCGCTACCAGTGATGTAGATAATATTCGACGGTTGGTAGGTTTTGCTGTATTAAGTTTGGCAAATACTTTTTTTGCCTATACTCTGACATTACCAGTGATGTTGTCTCTGAGTGTGGAACTGACATTGGCATCATTAGCAGTGTACCCGTTCATGTTTCTGATGGTGCATTTTTTTAGCGATCGCTTGCGTAATGAACAAACCGCCGTCCAAGAACAACTTGCAGAAATCAGTGAACTGGTACGGGAAGATATGAGCGGTATGGCACTGATTAAAATCTACGCCCAAGAAGACAATGAGCGTCAAGCATTTAGTCAGAAAAATGAACAGCTATTAACCGCTAACCTCAAACTAGCTAAAACGCGCAACACCCTATTTCCGCTCATTGGTGGGTTAGCAAGTCTCAGTTCTTTGATTATTATTTGGTTAGGTACAGCCAGAATATCCTCTGGAACTCTTGCCATTGGTGACTTTCTGGCTTTGCTAATTTATGTAGAGCGATTAATTTTCCCTACCGCTTTATTAGGATTCACCATTACTGCTTACCAACGGGGTGAAGTCAGTATTGACCGTTTAGAAACTATTCTCAGTGTGACTCCCAAAATTCAAGACACACCAGATAGTATTCATCTGGAGGTTAACAAACTCAAAGGGGAACTGACAGCAGTAAACTTTAGTTACACCTACCCCGGCGTAAATACCCCAGTTCTAGAACATCTTAATTTTAGGATTGCTCCTGGGGAAGTAGTCGCTATTGTCGGTCCGGTTGGTTCAGGAAAATCAACCTTAGCGAATGCTTTCCCCAGATTATTGGATATTCAGCCAGGACAGTTGTTTTTAGATGGGTTGGATGTGACAAAACTAGCTGTGAGTGATTTACGCGGAGCGATCGCCTACGTACCACAAGATAGCTTTTTATTCAGTACCACCGTCAAAAATAATATCCGTTATGGTGATCCCGTCTCCGCCGCAGAAGACGTAGTTTACGCCGCCAAAATGGCGCAAATTGACGCAGAAATTCAGAATTTCCCCCAACAGTATGAAACCCTAGTGGGTGAGCGAGGAATTACCCTTTCTGGTGGACAAAGACAACGCACAGCTTTAGCAAGAGCAATGTTAATTGATGCCCCCATCTTGCTGTTGGATGATGCCCTATCCAGTGTAGACAATCAAACTGCTACACAAATCCTCACCAATCTGGCTACAGGGACAAAAAGAAAAACCGTAATTTTCATTACCCACCAACTTGCTGCTGCTGCCACATCTGACCGAATTTTGGTCATGGAACAGGGGAAAATCGTCCAGACTGGTCATCACTCAGAACTGGTAGAACAGCCTGGACTTTATCAAAATTTGTGGCATCAACACCAAGTAGAAGAACTATTACATTGAACCAAAATGGATTAATTTTTGTAATAATTAGCAGTAGTATTAATCACTAACCAGCATAATCTAAAGATGTTTAAAAATTCACAGTTAGTAGCTTCTGAGTCCAGTAACTTATTAACATCTAAACAGCAGCGTCTTTTAGGAGCGATAGCTCTTTTAGTCGTCATTAGTTTACTGACTTCAGCCGGTGGATCACCCATTGAACATAATGTTTCCACCATCTGGGAAGGGTTTATTTGGGGTATAGCCGATCCAGTGATTAGTTTAGACCGTTTTGCAGGGATTGTAGCATTAGGTTTATTTTCCGCTAGATTTACCCGTGGTAATTGCCTAAATATCACCTTTGTCATTGCTGCTATCTGTGGACAATTGATTAATTTATCTCCAGTGATCTTACCTGCACCAGCAATAGCGATCGCTATTTGTACCATTGCATTAGGAATCATGTTAGTTACACCAATTCCTATTCATTGGTTAGCAATAGCTTTATTAAGTGCTACTGCTGGTATATTTCAAGGGTACTCTGATGCTACATCCATCCTCGGTGCGGAAACATTTACTATGATTAACTTTGTCATTAGTGTTGCCTTCACCCAAACAGTAATTATCATGAGTGCCAGAAAAATAGGTGTAAATTTTGGCATCAATGAAATTAACCAAATCTTCCCAAAAATCATCCGTTTTGCTGGTTTAGTATTCTGTGCAATTGGTATCGTACTTTTGGGTTACTCAGTAATTTAACTTAGGGATTGGGGAATAGGAATTGGGATTAGCACTGCTTGGCGGAAGTTAAAGGTCAAAACGAAGAGGAACGATGACAAATTACTTTATTTATTAATAATGCTGATTATGAAACTATTGAATGAATATTTAGGAATATTACTGTGATGATTTTTCCTCAAGATTGGAGCAGGCCAGAAATGATTGCAACTGGAATAGAAACAAGAATCAGTCGTCTAGAATCTATTGTTGAACAGATTGGAGACGCTGTACTCTCGACAACTGAGACAATTGAACGTCTTGCTCACAGAGTAGATGCTCTGAGTCTACAAATAGAGGCTCAAGGAAAACAAGTACAGCAGCAAGGATATCAGATTTTTGCTTTATGTGACGCTGTTCAAAGTTTGGCTGATTCTCAGAAGGATTCTATGGAACAAATCACTCAATTGTCACAAACCTTAGATGGGCTTGTGTCCTTGTTGCAAGATGAATAATGATGGAAGGAGTTCAGGAGTCACCGAGTCAGGAGTCACCGAGTATGGCTAACGCCACGCTACGCTATCAGGAAGAAGAAAGAAGGAAGAAGAATTTAGAACCTGAATTAGTAAGCCCTAATTACCTTAAACCCTTAACTTAGTGACTGCGATTTTACCAGAAAAACATATATCAACATCACCATTAGGAGTCCGTTCTCGTTTACTATATTCTCCTGTGTAGTAAAAATCATCACCTTCTATTCGGTAATTAACAGGTAAAGGTTTGGAACAAGGTTGACAAAATACTACTTCTGGATCTGCTTGTTGCGGTAACAGGTGTGGTAAATTAACATTCCAAAAACATCCAGGTTCGAGGGGAAGTTCCATCAAATATTCTAACAATGCAGATGTCCATCTCATAGCCGCATCCCAATCATAATCGCGTTTACCGTGACGATATTGAGAAACAGCAATTCCGGGAATTCCGTGCATTGCAGCCTCTCTAACAGCAGCCACAGTCCCAGAAATATAAGCATCAACACCCAAGTTTCCACCAGCATTAATACCGGAGATTACATAGTTGATATCTTCAGCAATATGTGAAATGGCAACTCTGATACAATCAGCAGGAGTGCCACCAATAGCATATTCACAATCTGAACGCCGTTGAAGATTAATCGGTTGATGGGTAGTAACTTGATGTCCGCAGCCAGATTGATGTGATTGCGGTGCAGCAATAATTACCGACTTACCATTTACTGCTTTAAATAAAGCTGCAATACCCGGTGCATCAATACCGTCGTCATTGGTTAAAATTATAGTCATATAGAACCGATTTGATATCTGACAATACGTAACTTAGAATAGTCTATTAAATAGACTTTTAACTCTTCTATGACCAATGACAAATCTTCCAAACGCTTACCCAATCAACGTTGGCAAATTGCAGCAAAAAATCCAGAAGCTAGTTTAATATTAGCGAATTTAACAAATATCTCGCCAATTATCAGCCAATTATTAATTAATCGGGGCATGGAAACCCCAGAAGATGCCAAGATATTTCTAGATCCCGAATCTCTGATTTTACCTTCTCCTCTCGAAGAATTCCCTGATTTAGCTGCGAGTGTGGAATTATTGGAATTAGCGATCGCCAATAAAGAGAAGATAGCTATCTGTGGAGACTATGATGCTGATGGTATGACCAGTACTGCAGTACTGATGAGAAGTCTTAGGGCTTTGGGCGCTGATGTTGATTATGCTATTCCTAGTCGAATGCACGATGGTTATGGGATTAATAACCGGATTGTCGAAGAGTTTCATGATGAAGGGGTGAAACTAATTCTGACGGTGGATAATGGAATTTCTGCGGTTGAACCAATTACTAGAGCCAGAGAACTGGGTTTAAAAGTTATTATAACAGATCATCATGATGTTCCCCAAATATTACCTCCAGCTAACGCGATTCTCAACCCGAAACTGATAGCTGAATCTTCTCCCTATCGGGGTGTAGCTGGTGTGGGTGTGGCTTACATTTTAGCCGTTTGTTTAGCCCAACAATTAGGAGAAATCAAAGGTTTAGTGCAGCCACTGTTAGCTTTATTCACCTTGGGAACTATTGCCGATTTAGCCCCTTTAACCGGTGTGAATCGTCGCTGGGTAAAACGGGGTTTAAAGTTATTACCAAAATCTAATTTACCAGGGATACAAGCATTAATTCAAATTGCCGGAGTTCAAGCCAGCGAAGGAGAAAAAAATCAAACTTCTAAATCTTTAAAACCCGAAGATATTGGTTTTCGATTGGGACCACGAATTAATGCTATCGGCAGAATTGGTGATCCACAAATTGTCATTGATTTGCTCACAACTGATGATTTTGGTATTGCATTAGCTAAAGCTATCCAATGTGAACAAACTAATACTCAACGGCAACAAATGTGCGAGGAAATTGAAAAAGAAGCCATTGCCATTGTTGAAGATTTATATATAAACTCTTTACAAAAAGACCGCGTATTAGTTGTTATCAAAGATAATTGGCATCATGGTGTTATTGGGATTGTTGCTTCTCGCTTACTAGAACGTTATGGTGTTCCTGTATTTATTGGAACTTACGAAAATGAAACCATAATTCGGGGTTCAGCGCGGGGAATTCCTGAATTTCATATATTTGCAGCTTTAGATGCTTGTCGGGATTTATTAGGTAAATTTGGGGGACACAAAGCTGCGGGAGGATTTTCTTTACCAGCGGAGAATTTACCAGAATTGCGGTTGCGTTTATCTGCATTTGCAAATCAGTGTTTGGAACTTCAACACCTGAAACCGCTGTTGAAAATAGATACTCAAGTTAATATTCACGAAATTAACCAGGATATTTTTCAGCAGTTAAATATTCTTCACCCCTGCGGTATTGATAACTCAGATCCAATTTTTTGGACTGCTAATGTCCAAGTGATTGAACAGAAAATAGTTGGGAAAGGTCACATTAAATTAACTGTATCCCAAACTATAGACAATCAGCGTCAAGAAATTAAAGGCATAGCATGGCGTTGGGGTGATTATTTTCCCTTACCATCAAGATTGGATATTGCTTACAAACTGCGTGAAAATAACTTTAATGGCAAAACTACCATTGAAATGGAGTTAGTAGGTGCAAAACTCCCAAATCACGTTGTTGAACTTTTCACTAATTCACCAAATCTATCACGGGCTAGTTTTGAATATAAACAGCGTCAATATACCTGCGGAATCTATGAAAATGGTATAAGTAGAGAATTAAGAGTTAAGAATTCTGAAGGTAAAGTTTTAGTCATGCGACCAGAAGATAAATTTGGTTTGTTGGGTTTCAACCGCGAAAATGCTGAACAGGTAAATTTATCTCAACCCATATATGAGGGAATTGTGCAAAATGCAATTCAGGCTTTGTCTACCTCTGTGCAGCATTAAAGATTAAAAACTCTCTTAAATGGGTAATTTAAGATTCTATTATCTCCAACGGGTAATTGGTGATTAGACAAAGCATTACCAATTACCAATTACCAATTACCAATTACCAATTACCCAATTTACAGGTTGCCGTTGCGAAATGCTAGAACGAAGATTACTATGGGTCCTGAAATCACAATTAGTCCCACGCAAGTTAACTGCAAGACAACTTCCCAATTGATGTTAGCTAAAATGTCCATTTTTTCCTCCCAATGATTTTAATGGTTTAAAAAGATTTAATAATTCCATGACAAAACCCGCAACTTATCATATCTGTTTAGTGGATCTAAAATTTAATTTACTTCACAAAATTATAAGAAAAGTCATAAAAAAGTAGAATAGCAGGAATACTAGAAGGTTAAAAATATGGCTACTTGGCAATGTATAGCTCAGTGTGGGGCTTGTTGTAACCTGACACCAGCGGATCGTCCAGATATAGAAGAGTATCTTTCACCACCTGATTTAGAACTTTATCTCAGTATGGTCGGTGAGGGAGGATGGTGCGTAAATTATGATCATGGTACGCGAGAATGTAAAATCTATTCTACCCGTCCTTGGTTCTGTCGTGTAGAAGCAGAGACTTTTGAGGAGATGTATGGGATTGAAGCGGAAAATGTGAACGATTTTGCGATTGATTGCTGTCATCAGCAAATTGAGGGGGTTTATGGCGATCGCAGTTTGGAACTTATCCGCTTTGATCAGGCTGTCGGTTTTTGATTTAATTCATATAATTATTCTCTCATTGTGTTTTTTAGCGCAGTAATCAATGGGAGATTTATCTTTATGTACCTAAATTTTGCTACTGCTTACAAAGTTTCTATACTATCCCATATATCTAACAATAATTTCAAGCTAGATAAATGATTCATTGATTCACATCGCTTTTTTAACGCATTTAGATACTTTTTATCCTCTACAACCTTTGGATTTTTCTTACTATAAAACAAACCAAACTGTCCGAGATATTCTTGTAGATAGTGTTTATGAAATCGCGCTTTCGTGCTAAAAGTACGTCCAGTTGGACAGCAGGACATTTCTTCAGGATCATTGACTAAAACATCGTAATATGTTTTCAAATCTGATAAAATTGTGGAACTTTTAATTAAAGGATATTCGTTAGGAATTTCTGCATTACCTAATGCCCATGTTTCAAAACAGCAATGCTGAATTATTATGTGAATCTCTGTTTTTGAACTATCTATATTGTAGCCTGACTTTAGATCATCAAGTTTAGATTTAAGTTCATGAAAACGAGCAGTATAAGAATGGTCTTCAGAGTCAATACATATAAAAAAATGGTTGACATTGCCGAATTTTTCTATATCAATTAGACAAGCTTCCAGTGAAGAAACTCCTGGCTCTTTCCTAGGTTTACTAACCATTTTTGGATAGCCATGACCTGCAATAATTCGATAAGTATTGATTGTCATCTCTTCAGGAGTAAGCACAAAAGTCAAACTGGGAAATAAATGTTTTAACCATGCCCTATATACCCTTGGCTCGGTCTCTCCACCCTCTACTAAAAATAAAAGATTCACTCGGAAAATTCCTCCCAGTCAAGTAAATTAATTAATTGAGTAAATTTATCTAAGCTAGAAGCTGTATCAAGTGCTGGAATATCAGAAGCTTTTCTAACTCTAACTTCATTTCCGTATTTACTAACTATTTGCCAAGTTTTCCAAGGAATATTATTGATAATATATGGATGATGGCTAGTAAGTATAAACTGTACATTTGGGGATTTATCAAGGATAAAGTCTGTTAGTTCAGCCATACAGTTAATTCCTAAACTATTCTCAAATTCATCAATTAACATTACTGATTCTTCGGGAGCATTAATTACTTCAATTAAAAAAATTAGAGTACGAAACATCCCGGATGAAATTTGCTCTTGAGGAATCCAGTCTTCTATACCGTTCTCTTGAATTTCAAAGGATAGCCGAGCATCACCATCTGAATTTCTTTCACTACCAACTCTGACATCTTTAACTTCTGGAAAAATATCAATATAATACTCTTTAATTTCATTGAAATCATCTGGCAAAAATTGCTGCAAGCAAAAAGCCTTTATAACTGGTAAACGACCAATAGTAAAAAGTTCTTTAAAACTGGAAATACTTATCTTATTAGAAATTTTTTCTATTTCATTAATAATTATAGTCAGATCATCATAATCAGCCGCCATAAGCATAAATCTCTGCCTCTGAGCAGTTTCAAAGTTGAATATTAATTGTCTAAATGCTTGACGAACTGGAATAATCAAATCTTCTTCTGACAGAAGAGTAATTGCACTTTCAGTTCTTTTCAACTTAGGCAATTTTTCGTTATTGAATTTTGAACCCAAATCATTGCGGAGAAGTATCTCCAGTTCAGAATCATCATTGTATCGAACTAATTTTTCATACACAATTTCAGTCTGTTCTGATTCATTTACATTTATAAGTATTTCTTCATTTTTGATTGAGGAACTTTTTAACTCCCACCTATAATTTTTTCCTAAATGAGAGAAATTGATACTCCATTCCAAATCATCTAAATTGCGATTTCTACCTTTTGCAACATCACAAATTAAGTTAAGTGCCTTTAAAATTCTTGTCTTTCCAACTCCAGAACCACCGACAAGTAAATTTAGACTCTCAAATTTAACTTCCTGAATGTGCCAATTTTCTTTATGGTTACTGAATTTAAAACTCTGTATTTTCATATTTCTTACTTTTCTTAACAAGCAATTATATAGAGAATCTAAAAGAACTTCTGAGATGAATATCTTCAATTCGCTCTATATCGGGTATTTTAGCACTCAAAGTTATGATCAGAGATTTTGTTTTAGATTACTTTTTAATATCATTAATTAAGCGTGTATTCTCATCAATAATCTTTATGCGAAAAATAAATACTGTTATTTGCTCGATATTACCTCTTGACGAGTATAAGCAGAGCGATCGCAGTTTGGAACAAATCCGTTTTGATCAAGCTGTCGGTTTTTAACAAATCCAGTTGCAATTTATGACAACAATATGAGAAAATAAAGAGAATATGAAAACAACTTAGAGACAAGATTAGCGCCTGTGAAACTTGATACTCCACCTGTCAGCATTTCCCACGTATCAGAAACTGAAAGCCAATTACATCAATCCATAGTTAAGGATCATCCCCAACCGAAAGAATCTGTATTTATGGTCTTTGGGACAACCTTTATCACCATTTTTCTCGCGGAAATTGGTGATAAAACCCAACTTTCTACCCTGTTAATGAGTGCAGAATCTCATGCCCCTTGGGTGGTTTTTCTGGGTTCGGCAGTAGCATTAATTACTACTAGCTTACTGGGAGTATTATTAGGTGGTTGGATATCTACAAAACTTAGCCCTAAAACCGTTGAGAAATCAGCCGGGGTGATGTTATTACTGATTTCCGTCATGTTGGTATGGGATGTAATTCAGGGTTAATACTTGTAAATATTGTGAACTGGGGAAATTATGAACTGGCATCTTTTAGGACTAAGCTTTGTCACGGTATTTTTGTCAGAATTGGGTGATAAAAGTCAGTTAGCAGCGATCGCTCTTTCTGGACAAGGACAATCTCGAAAAGCTATATTTTTTGGTACAGCAGGTGCTTTAGTATTAACAAGTCTCCTGGGCGCATTAGCTGGTGGTGCGGTGTCCCAATTTTTACCTACACGGATTTTAAAAGCGATCGCTGCTGTGGGATTTGCCATTCTTGCTATCCGTCTCTTATTACCCAACAGTGAAGAGGAATAAGAGACAGTTAGCAAATAAATGATCGGAAATTAAGCAGATCCGCTACTGTAACATAAAGTTACTACCGTAAGCGGTTGATTGATGAAATGAAGCGATAGATACAAGACGATCCTCCGATGCGTCCCACAAAATAAATTGGAAGCAATCAGGAATATCCGCTATTTTTAGCTTTTTTACATGGGTCAGTAAATGAATATTTTGATTATGGCAAGCTTCCAGATTGTAATTAGGTATTCTTTCAGAAAGATGGTGAATATTGTGGTAGCCTATGTCTGCCCCAAACCATTTAAGAACTCTGGGTAATTCTAAGTAACTACTACCTTCTAATGCTCCTAGAGTATAATCCCAACCTTCAGTTTTATGGGCGTAAGAGCCATCAAAGTTGTGCTGTACAAAGAAGATACAAATGAAAATTGCTGCTGAAAAGGTGAGAGTGATTGAGTAAACCCCAAAGAAGAATCCAAATCCTAGTAAATAACCCAAATAAATCCAACTACTAACTACGCAAATATTGTTGAAAAGGATATCAAAAAACTCTCCTGTTGTGTACCAATTTCTGGATTTATAAGAGTAAATGATTTCCTTGATATCCATAGTCGGTTCTTTCTGTATGCAAGTCAGCAAATGACCTATAAAACCATACAAACCAGCGATTAGTGCCAGTCTGGGCTTAATTGCTAGATAGAAAAAACCGCCCGGCAAAAGCATTAATGGATGCCTAAGTAATTCATACCGCTTTTGGGCAAAAGGACTAAGTTTAGCAAATTTCTCTGTGGAGATTAATGCAGCCGGTCCTTTATATTTTTCCCAGTCGCCATTTGTTTTATGATGAAAAGCATGACCCCTTGACCAAGGATATTGAGGGATGCCATTCATCACTCCCAAAATAAACCCTACCACTCTATTTACCCGTTTTGATCTAAAGAGTGAATAATGTCCACAATCGTGCATTAAAGAAAAACAACGTAGTGAAAATAGTATGATCAAAATCATGATCGGTGGCAGCAACCAAAAGGAAAATTCTGCTGCTTTTACTGCTAAAATCCATAACAAAATATAGGGAACAACTGTATTAAGGACTTGATAAGTTGCGCGTAAGTCGTTGCTCTTCATGTAGGGAGCTAAGACAAAATCAGATTTTTTAATCATTATGATTAGTTTGACCACTATCTTTACTAACAGTTCGGTGATGTTGGCTGGGAATTACTTTGTCATAAGCTCACCAAAAATTGAGGTTTTTGGCGATTCATTAACCCAGATTCTGCACGCTATTTTATACTATATCTAGTATGACAAATATTGGGTTAATGTTTAGCTAGATAGCAATCTTCAAAATCCCGGACAATGCCAGTGTTTATGCTTGATAGTGTGATATTTTTTACTTTTTAAACATTAAGCTTCGCGCCAGTACAAATTTAACAGAATACCACCTGCTACTAGCTTTAATGCTTCTAATAGAAAATAACCGCTGTGTAATAAGTTCATTTGTGGTGGAACTAGATTACTAGTAAGTAAGCTGAAATTAGCACCTAGAGCGCACATTTGGGGAGTTAAGAAATAAGTATCTAGTAATGCTACTGTTAACAGAATTCCAGATAAAGCAATACTACCTAAAGGCCAATTAGATTTAGTCTTGCTAATAGCCAGTACAGCAGTTAAAACCACAGTAGCAGACAATAATTCTAGGCGATTAAAATTCCAAAAAACCAGATAACCTGCTGTAGAAAAATTAGCCTCATTCATCATACCAGCAAAGTAAAGACTAGGCATAATTACCCAATCTAAAACCAGACTAGCACTGAGCCAGAAGCCCAGAGTTAACATAATCGCTGTTTGCCAAGTTGACCGTTTAAATTCCAGACTAGAAAGAGTGTTCATAAAAATAATTGCTTTGTTGTCTTCTTAGAGTCTAACTAAAACAGTGATTTTGGCAACAAATATCAATTAATTGTTACAAACAAGAAACTCTAACCCAGATTTGCACCAAAAGGAAAAAATCATTTCAATACCAAGGGTAGTTTAATAAAAATAAATAAACCTGAAGCGATCGCTCCCAATCCCCCACATCACGTTATGATCAGAAGGAATCACAATAATCTGTGCCAATAAATTCTCAGCATCTACCGTCAGTAACCCAGCCCTAAAGGGACTGGGCTTGCAAGAGTAATCAAGCAAGCCGTGCTGACCAGACCACCCTGAGTGACCTGCCCTGAGCGGTGTCGAAGGGAGTCGAAGGGTAGCCGTTATTTGAGCCACGACACCCCGGAATGCGTAGCCCCTTCGGGGTTCAGCAGTCGCTCATGGGGGA
>NZ_VIKY01000115.1:0-31950 GCF_009711925.1 Dolichospermum sp. UHCC 0352
AATGACCGATAATTTATTTTCCAAATGCTTCGCCCCTACTGACCACTGATTTCTTATCAGGTTTTATGAAATTTGCATACATACTATGGGAAGATGTTGAAAATAGATCATATAGGTTAAATTGATTCGGGATGTTGTTATGCACTGGATTTAAGTCAAGGTTTGGTTGTCAACCAAACCTTTTTTATTGCTCATTTTCTCCCTGTTCGTGATTTCAGCAAAAATATACCCATTCCCAATTATAAACAACAAACAAGATCTCCGACTTCTTCAAGAAGTCGGGGATCTGGGCGAAGTTTTAAGTTTTACCCCAGTACACTGGCAAAATTGCACCAAGTTTGTCAAAATCTATCATGGATGATTTTGAACAACATCAAATTACTAGTGCTAGTAATAGTCAGATGATCAATAAACCCCGCAAACGCAGACCAAAAGCTACTAAGCTGAATCAGCCTTCTCAAGCTGCAATCAAGAAGAATGTTAAAAAATTACCCAAACGTTCTCAACGGCGTAGTTGGCTATGGTCTACGTTGGCTATGGGTCTGTTGTTAGGCAGTGCTAGTGTAATTATTGGTGTTAGTTGGATTAGTGTGCTATTTATTTTAAATCCTGCCCAGATTAGCTGGGTGAATGATTTTTTACCAAAATGGGCAAAAATATCTACAGGTAAACGAGAACTACCGGAAACACTTACAGCTATTGAACTCGGTTTAACTCAACAACAACGTCTATCTGGCGAAATCCTGCCTTTAGATGGTAAATCAGAGGAATCTTTTTTATTACCAATTTTCCAAAAACGCAAGAATTGTCAATCTCATTGTCAAGAATTGGTAGAATTGAGGATCTATAAACTTTCCCAGGATTTGGAATCTAAATTTCAGTCAGAAAAATCCTACTATTTAATTACTAAATTACCTGTTACTGGATTATCGAGAAATTTTGTAGAGTCCTCTTCATTTGCGGCTATTTCTGAATCAGACAATCAAGAAACAAAGACAAATTTACCTTTAAATCAGGTGAAAGCTTTTGCAGATACTAATCTATTTCCAGGATTTTGGTTTTATTTGCAGGGTGAACACAAAAATAACGATGATAATATTACCTATGGTCAAGTTGTCTATTACAATCCTACTCTGAAAAGCTTACAACAAATGTTATCTTGGAAGACCCACAATGGTCAATTACCTAAATGGCAACAGATAACGGGTAATGATTCAAAGGAGTTAATTATTGATCAAACGATAAATGTAGAACCAAATTTACAAGTTTATCAAGTTAAACCTAGTAAGTTAGTGGCTAATTCTATTTATTTAGAAGCAATTGATTTCCAAAAACCCGCAATTGATGAATTTGCTTTTCAACAATCTCTGTTATTAGCCAGAAATGGACTTTGGACTCCTGCTTCTACATGGTTGATATCTTTAGAAAAACAGCGTAAACAGCCTTTTTCAGCGGCAGCACGGGCGCAAATAGATGTAATTCGCTTACATTCGGAATTTACGAAAATGCAGGCTGAGAAAAATTGGGCAAGTCCTCAGCAACAAGTTACAGCGGATATTATTGATGGTCGTTGGGAAAAGGCTTTACAGGTATTTGAAACTTCAGCTGATTATGGTCAAGAAATTGCTAATTTACTACAAACAGATAAAGGGAGAATCTGGAATCGGTCTGCTGTAGCGTTACGACTCAATCCTAATCGTCGCGCAGTTTTAGCTTGGGTAGCACTAATTTTTAAAGTCCAACGGGGGGAAGAAAGAGCTAATGCTTGGTTGCAAGCACAACCGAATATTAACCAGGAAACACTCAATTATATTCAAGATATTTTAACTAAACTTGATGATGATAAGATCAATGCCCATAAAAGTCGAATTATTGGCACTGTCAACCAAATTAGTCGTATTAATGAGCAGGATTGGTTGCCAATATCTCTGCAAACTGATTTGAAAATTACTAATAATCAAGTTTGGTATCAGGTGGAAGTTAGTGCATTTCATGATGGTACAAGCTGGTTAAGTTATCCATTTGCTAATTTTGACCAACTGAAACATCAACCTCGAAAATTTTGGCGAAAAATTCTGGGTATTAGTTATGACCCTAGTATGCAAATTATTGTCTGGAAACCCAATGGAGAACAAGAAGTTACTACGACTACGATTAAAGCTGTACAAGTGCAAGATCAGGGTTTACGGTTGTTAATTTCGGGTTCCGCGCTTTTTGAAAATAAGGTCACATCTCTTCAACCTCAACCTTTAGCCATGACTGTGGATGCGTTGAAATGGGTAGAACCGTCTCCGGTATCTGTAAAGGAATTATCTCAACAAAAACCCCAATTAGTAGAATTAATCTTGCCGACTATCTGGAGAAAACTACAACAGTCGGGTGATATAAATCCTGGTAATATTCCTGATTTTCAGGAAATGCGGGAAAAAATGGGTGATTGGCCAGTTCAATTGGCTGATTTAACTAATGATGCACAGCAGGAAATTGTCATAACTATTTCTGATCCCGCTATAGCATCTTTAAATCAGTCCGATGGTAATAACTCAAAACCAGTGGAAGATCAAAAACGTCCCCGGACTCTGATTTTGTCGGCGGATAGCAGGGTAATTTATAGTGATTTTGCCCATGCAAGCCAGCAAACGCTAATAGCGATCGCTCAACTTACTGATGACCAATCTCTAGCGTTACTGGTAGAAAATAAACAGGGCTATAGTCTGCAACGTTGGTCACAAACTAATCAGCAATTTGAATAGTCACCATTACAGGTAATTTATTCTTCGTCGCTGGGAGCTTCCACTTGTTCGCTTTTGAGACTTTGCAATTGCGCTAAAAGGGAATCTACCTCTGCTTGTAAGTCCATGAACTTCACTTGCTGATCGTCTCGATAGTAAGCCTTCGTTAACTTCTTGACTAAGTTAGCGTGGGATTCGCATTCGGAAACACTGGATGACATAGTAGACATAGTTGTTGGCATTAGAAACTTAACTCACACCATTTAGAAATAGTATAATATACTTATCTTAATCTTTGTTAAGATATTATATAGTTTTCATTATATACTCTAATCGGTTACAAATGTGGTGATAAAAGACTCCGATCATTGTGACTGTGTTCCGCAACTAACATATAGACTTGAAAAGTGGGATACTTATACCAAGAGCATTCCCAATCCTAAATCCTTAATTAAGAAGTTTTGAATCCTGTGACTTTGAGCCTGTCTGCTGCTAAATCTCATTGCCAACCCTGGCCAGGGCTGATAGAAGCCTATCGTCAATACTTGCCTGTCAGCGAAAAAACCCCGGTGGTGACTTTGTTGGAGGGTAACACACCTTTGATTCCCGTGCCAGCGATCGCTGAACGTATTGGCAGACAGGTGAAGGTGTATGTCAAATATGATGGACTTAACCCCACTGGTAGCTTCAAAGACCGGGGGATGACTATGGCAATTTCTAAAGCAGCAGAAGCAGGTGCTAAGGCTGTGATTTGTGCCAGCACTGGTAATACCTCCGCCGCTGCCGCTGCCTATGCTAGACGGGGGGGGATGAAACCCTTTGTGTTGATTCCTGATGGCTATGTGGCTTTAGGTAAATTAGCCCAAGCGTTACTTTATGGGGCTGAAGTCCTGGCTATTCAAGGAAATTTTGACCGCGCCCTGGAAATTGTCCGGGAAATGGCAGATCAATATCCCATCACTTTGGTAAATTCTGTCAACCCCTACCGGTTAGAAGGGCAAAAAACTGGAGCTTTTGAAGTTGTTGATGCCTTGGGTGATGCCCCCGATTGGTTATGTATTCCCGTGGGGAATGCGGGCAATATTACAGCATATTGGATGGGTTTTTGTCAATACCATCAAGATGGTAAATGCGATCGCTTGCCGAAAATGATGGGTTTCCAAGCCGCTGGGGCTGCACCCTTAGTAAATGGTCAACCAGTGGCACATCCGGAAACCATAGCCACAGCCATTAGAATTGGTAATCCAGCCAGTTGGGATAAAGCCATAGCCGCTCAAACAGCCAGCCAAGGCAGTTTTCGTTCTGTCACTGACGAAGAAATTCTCGACGCTTACCGACTATTAGCATCATCGGAAGGGATTTTCTGTGAACCTGCCAGCGCGGCTTCTGTCGCCGGTTTGTTACAGGTAAAAGACGAAGTTCCCACCGGGGCAACGGTAGTCTGTGTCCTCACTGGTAATGGTTTAAAAGACCCAGATACAGCCATTAAACACAGTCACGCCCAATTTAAACAGGGTATTCCGGCGGACATTAAAGCCGTTGCGAAAGCAATGGGATTTGATTAAAAGAATGCAGAATTTAGAATTTAGAATTTAGAATTACGTTTTGCAACGGGGATTTTACCCCGACGCAAAACCCGCTGCTTGTAGAAGCAGGGGACTTTAACCCCCAAAGGTAAATTAACACTTCAACCCATAGATTCTCTAGGACTTGCCGACACTTCTAGGGTGAAGCAGGAAGGAAAAGCTGGCTCTTGTTAGCATTAGTTAGCTTTTTTGGATCGGTTTCGTCCGCATAGTAGTGTATGCCAGATTCAGTAAAGGTAAATGATAAATTCTGACTATAGTAGCTAGACTGCTGTGCGGGTGATGATTCCAGATTACCGAAACGCAACGTTAACTGATTTTCGTTCATAGAGACGACAACGGGAGGAAGGGGAATAGAGTTTGATGATTGAGATTGTAGGTTGAAAGGTAATTTTGAGCCTATATTGATCATATTAATCAAATCCAGCGGGAAAAAAGAGTCTAGAGGGGGGAATAAAGACGGCATTTTCAACCCCGGTTCTGAAGGTTTCGTTGGCTCTGAAGGATTAGTGCTATTTGCAGATGTGCTGGTAATAATTTGGCGGACTTGGCTTTCAGTTAGCTTAGGGTTAGCACTGAGCATGAGAGCGACAACACCAGCAATGTGAGGGGCTGCCATAGAAGTGCCATTGTAGTTGGCATATTGATTATTGGGTATTGTGGAGTAAATATTAACTCCTGGGGCAGTGACATAGGTGATTTCTTGAGAACCAGAACGGTTGGAAAAGTCCGCAAGCTTATTATTTTTATCCACTGCACCTACAGCAATTCCTGAATTATAGGCGTAGCGGGCGGGATAGGATGGCATTGAGTCACCATTATTACCGGCTGCCATAACAACGATGACGTTTTTGCTGCTGGCATATTCAATGGCTGACTTGAGAGTATCGTTAGAGGAATTACCTCCTAGACTGAGATTAATGACATTTGCACCATTATCAACTGCGTAATAAATGCCTTTGGCGATATTTGAGTAAGAACCTGAGCCGTTGGCATCTAGGACTTTGACTGGCATAATTTTGGAGTTATAGGCAATGCCGGTGACTCCAATGTCGTTATTTTCTCCGGCTATGGTTCCAGAAACATGAGTCCCATGACCATTGTTGTCTAGGACGTTGTTATTGCTACTATCAAAATTCCAGCCTTGAGCATCGTCAATATAGCCGTTACTATCATCATCTATCCCATTACCAGCTATTTCTTTGTTATTACTCCAAATATTATTTTTTAAGTCTTGATGGTTATAGTCTACGCCAGTATCTAGTACGGCAACAATAGTTCCTTGTCCTGTATATCCATTATTCCAGACTGTGGGAGCTTTGATCAGATCCGCTCCCCAATTATTCCCACCCACATTAGGAACGTCTGCATAGGGACTAACACCTGCGGCTTTACTCACTGCTAATCCAGCATTCACCAAGCCATAGCCATTTGTTGAGTTATAACTACTATTAGTAGCAACAGATGCGGTTGCTGCTAAATTATCTTGGGAAGAAGAACTATGACTACCCCAAATTATCCTATTATCAGTGGGATTTTGAAAGGCATTGGTTTGGGAAATGGCAGTATAATTGATTTTTTTTTGAGATGAAAAGTCCGCAGAAACATCAAGTGACATAAGTATTTAAGCCCCAAAAATGGTTATATTTTCTCTGACAAAGTAATTTTGTCAATATTGGCAAATTCAATAATTTGAAATTATCAGTTATTCTGCTTTATTAATTATTACTATGAGTTGGTAATGCAAAAAGATATTTTAATTACGAATAAATTAATATTTAATGAATGATGCTAACAACAAAAATAAATTAATATTTGATGACATAACCAGTAAAAATATGATTTCATGACAAAATCAGGATTCTTTTGTATTCCTGATAGCGATATACAGCACTTTCCAGTGTTATGAGGTACATATCCAGCGGGCAAGACTTGTACTGAGCTTGTCGATAGCGCAGCGTGGCGTTAGCCATAGTATGCCCGCACTACAAGAAATTTTTGGGGATTTTATTTCTTGGAAGTCCCTTACACATTTTGGTTTTTCTCAGGCTCAGGGTGGTCTGGTCAGTACGGCTTGATTTCTCTTACAAGCCCAGTCCCTTTAGGGCTGGGTTACTGACTTTTTCTCTTTCAACTTTCTCAACTTGCCGGGGAGCTGCCACTGCTGTAAATAATATTATGGCTTCATCAAAATTGATCTGACTATTTTTAAAGTCACCCATTTTCTGATATGTTAAACCTAGTTGAAAGTAAGCTTCTGCTAAATCACATCTGTTACCACTGATTTTATGGAATATTTCTATTGATTGTGAATGTTTGGCAAGTGCTTCTTCAAAATTATCTTGGATTCGATACAGTTCTGCTAAACCAGTTAAAGCTTTAGCTACAAGCGGATTATAGTGAGAATTATAGTTAAGTTCTTGAGCAGATTCTATCCATCCATAGGAACTTTCTGCTTGAGAAAATTTTATCGCTGCATTATATATTTTCAAAGATTTTTTAATGTTTCCTAAATTTTTGTAAATTAGACCTAACTTTAATAAAGCATATATTTTACGCCATCTGCAAAAATTCACTTCAGTTTCCAAGCCTGCATTAATTAGTAAAGTTTCTAAATTAAGTATCATATAATATACTATTTCCGCAAAAATTCCCGTGAAAAGCGAATAATATACTTTTTTAGCCAAAGATTGAGGAAGAATGTATTTTTCTTCTGTATTAAAGTACGAGTATAACAAAGCTAAATGTAGCCACACGGTTACTTGATATTTTTCTATTTTTAACTTTAAATTTTTATCTCCTTTTTGGATTATATTTTCTATCCATGATTTGGTCGGTTCTAAAATATTT
Source organism: Dolichospermum sp. UHCC 0352 (assembly GCF_009711925.1). Lineage (NCBI taxonomy): Bacteria > Bacillati > Cyanobacteriota > Cyanophyceae > Nostocales > Aphanizomenonaceae > Dolichospermum > Dolichospermum sp. UHCC 0352. Next base: position 7,169 of record NZ_VIKY01000115.1, read on the forward strand.
ATGGCTGCTTCCAGTTCCCAGATGTCTATATAGTAAAAGGATAAATGGATTTGATTTTTGACTATCAATAATACAATCTCGTCATAACTTATGTCTATTTGATTATTTTCAAAATCATTTAAAATACAATTTGCCATTGCTAGTGATTGATGCAAATAATTAATCGCTATATTCATATTTCCTGACACTAAATTTATTATGCCTTCAATACTATAAATACTTGCTAGTAGATATTCAGATTTTATCTTTTCTTTTAGTAAATTCAGTATAGATATTACTTGTGTTAATGCTCCCATTCGATAGTAAGAAAAAGCCAGCATTTCATCAAATGACCAGCAACCATTTCTTCGTTGAATAATTATATATCCAGCTTGTTCAAAGTCATGAATACATTCATAATGATAATAAGCTTCAAAAGCTTTTTTAGCATCCTCCATGGTGCGAATACTTTTCACACTACCTCTCCAAAATTCGGCTGCTTTTCGGTTAACTTCCTCCCATTCTTGACTTGATTTTAACCTTTTTATGCTCTCTTCTTTAATCACTGTATGCAGCCAATACTTGCCCTTGGCAAATTCAAACAAACGCAAATTTTTTAAAGATCTAATTATATAGATACACTGTTGCTGGTCAGGAATATCCCACAGCAAAGCTAGTAAGGCATCTTCAGTCACTTGTGGTATATCCTGATAGCGATAACATCCTAACCGACACAGTAACTTATAAGCATTGGGATTTAAACTTTGCAATCTCTCAAATTGATTGATAACTAAATTTTTTAATCCTCTTTCCACCAAAGTACAATTTTCTTGCCAATAAGCAGTTGCATCTCCTTGATAATCTGTTTTTATTGACCCAAGCAAGATATGCATAGCTTTGGCATTACCCCCATATTTTATGTACATTTCTTCTAGTAAAGAAATATCAATCTTAACTTCGTGAAATGCCAAAAATTCTTGCCACGCTGATACACCTAATTCACTTAAATAATAATGATAAATTATATCAATACGGTCATCAAATAAACATTCTCTACTAGTAATTATCGTAAATGACTGCACAGTTGCATCAGCTAAAACCCTGAATAATTCTAGATAACGACTATGATTTTGAATGAACCTACCATGTTTATCTAGTGCAGGTTCTAAGCTATCAATTAATATCCCGACTTGGCGATTTTGCAAGTGTTTTTTTAATCTTGCGAGTGTAATACCAAATTCCCTGCCTGGTTCTTCTTCAAAGTATTGTTTCAGCCATTCTTCAACTACGCTTTCAACGCTAGTGATATTATCTGGTTCTTTAGCTATTTCTAGGGATAAAACTAAATCAAACCCTTGATTATCTAAGTATTGCCTAGCTAAAGTTGTTTTACCTAGTCCTCCTGGTGCCTGAATAACAATCATTTTTTGATGTTGATTGATTAGAGTATTAAGTCTTGCTAAGTCATTGTCTCTACCGAAAAAATTAGGACTTTTGTTTTCAAAAGACAAGAAGTTTTGATAGCAACTCTTCGCACTACTTATATCTTTTAAAGCTAGAATAACATCTATGTTGTGCTTGTATGGGATGTTTAATGTCTTAAATAGTAATTTAATTGCATACTCTTCAACATTCTGCTTTGTTAAAATTCTACGAACCGTATTACTACTTATACTTTCACCAATGTTTTCCATCTGTTTCTGTATCCACGTAATTCTATTACGTGGGTTCACGTGGTTTTCACTAAGAGTATTAATTATTTTTTCCTCACCCAACTCGGTTAATAAGTATGTCTGGCGATTTCTGGGGATTTTCATCATTCCTGGAGTTTAAACTAAATCGGTAATTCAACTGAAAAAAATCATGAATTTAAGGAATTTAAGGAAGTAAAAGACTATTATACTAAGTTTATTTTTTCTTTATAAATAGCTACAACCAAATTATAAAGCGATTTCCAGAATTATTATTAATGAACTTTACTTAACTTGCTTAAATATACACATACCATGCAGAAAAAATTATATATTGAGGTTACGTGAGGTTACGGGTAATGCCTCCGGCACAATACCGCAAACGCCACACGATGGCTAACGCCTCCCGTCAGAATAATATGTAAGCGTACCATTGCTCCGCAACGCTAACGCGAACAAATCAAGACTCTTATTTTGGCTAAGGTATTGTCTATTAAACAAAGTAGGAAAGAAAATGAAAGAAACATCCAAGAAAGTGTTAAAAGCCGCTGCTATTGCTTCTTTATTAACGGGTAGTGTAATTGCTTCCACCGGTTCTATCTTTGCTGATAAAGCTAATGCTGTTACTCCTATCTCAGCCAGTTCTACTACTGGTTTTACTGGGACTATAGATCCATCCTGTGCCGTTAGTGCTGGTTTCAATAGCAGTACATCCAACGCCTACGCGAAAACTACATATTCATCCTCTGGCGCTGGTGGTGTTTTAAGGCTGGAGACAAGTGACACGGCCCAATTTAACTGCAACAGTGATACAGTTAACGTATCAGCAGTTGTAACCGCAACCCCACCTACTGCGCCAGTCAACGCAACTGCTCTTGCAGGGGTGCATACTACTACACTTTCCAGTACTGGAAATACTGATGCAACTGGAACTGGTTCTACTACTGTAGCTCCCACAAATTGGAAAACAAACCTCCAAGGTAACATTGGGATTACAGTTAAGTCTACTTGGAACCCAACCGTTGATGGACAAGAATTGTTAGATGGGACTTATACTGCTGTTGCTGTTGTTACCGTCACACCTAACTAGTACAGGCAAAAACTCCCTAATTTTACCGCTCTTTGATTTTTTAGCTTATACTCAAAACGGTTGGGACATAGACTTTTGTAAAATCACGAAAAACCTATATTTGTAGGGGTTTAGCAATGCTAAATCCCTGCCCGCAGAGTCAAATAATTAAGCCCTGTTGAGTATAAATAGTATTCACCTCATCACTTACCCTATCGGGTAGGTGATTATTCTTGGCTTAAATTTAATCACTTTATATTACAGTGTTAATGCTTAAGTCCTATAATCGTGCTGCTTGCTGTCGTAAATGACTAGAAAAAAGATCCATGAAAAAACTAATTTTAGTAGCTTTAACGATTATAACTATTCTCAATCCTACTCAAGTATTAGCACAATTAAGTCTAACCTGCCCTACTCAAGGTAGCTTAACATTAACCAATCAATATAATCTTGCTACTACACAACCTGCCCAGTGTAGTTTTGTAGTTGATAATACTGTTTCTAATATTGATGTTACTATCACCCTATCTGAACCAACTTTAAATCAACAGGCAACTACTGAGAAAATAGATCCTGCTGGTACAAGTAGAACCGCACAATTAACCTATACAAATAACAGTAGTAGTAAGACCATTCATCAAAATTCTAGTACAACTGATACCTTTTCCGGTTCAAGTACCACTCCTATGGCAGTAAGTATTCAAATCCAAAGACCACAGAAATTTTTTGCTGGCTTTTATACTTATGAACTCATGATCAATATCACTTCACCTTGAATTTTTACGAAGGAGTAAATAATGCTGAAATCAAGATTTATTAAAAAAAGTATTGTTGCAATAACAAGTATGGGGTTTTGTGGATCATTACTATTCCATAAACCAGCAAATGCTCAAGTAAATGTATCTCCCCTAGTTATCTTCACACAAACAAAACAAGGAACAGCTACAGGCTTCATTACCCTAATAAATGAAGGAAATGAAGCAGTAAAAATGAATTTATATGCTTTACCGTTTACGTATAATTCCAATGGTTTCCAAGTTTTAGAATCTAGTCCCAATGATTTATCACCCTATCTCATTTTTTCTCCTTCAGAAATAGTTTTAGAGCCAAAACAAACCCGTAGAGTTAGATTATTAGCTCGTCTCTTACCCAGTATGAAATCAGGAGAATATCGAGCCGTCATTTTTTCTCAACCTTTTAAGCCAAAAAATACCAGTGGTTTGACTGTAAATAATAGACTGGGAACAGTGGTTTATGTTAGTCATGGTGAGATTCGAGAAAGTTTAATTCCCAAGGAAACTAACTATGATATCAAAAAGGAAGAACTCTATTTGTTAGTTAAAAATGAAGGAAACGTGACTATTCGTTCTCAAGGTAGATGGGAATTAAAACAAGCCGGACAACTAGGATTTCAAGGGGAAATTTCTAAGATTACTATTATTGCAGAAGGAACAAGAAATGTTCCCATCACTATTGAAAAAGACCAAACAAAAACGTTAATTCCAGCAGGAAATTATCAGCTTACAGGAGAATTGTTTTGGGGAGATCCTCGAAATCCTACAAAAGTACCTTTTAGTTTACCAGTGACTATTCCATCAAGATGAAACTTCTACAATTCAACGTTTAGGCTACACGCCAACAAATAATTCTAATTTTTCCTATGGAGGTGTTAATCTGGGCTGATTCATCGTTTAAAGTTATTGATTTAAGTTTCTAAATAGGTTTTTTAAAAGAAAACTTTTTGATTTTGAGGGATCGGGTAACTTTTGGGGTATTATCATAATTATATTCAGTGAATGTACAACTGCATATCAATAGTAATCCGAACAAATCAAGACTTTTTGTAAGTTCTATGAAACAAAACAGGAAAGGAAATGAAAAAAACATTTAAGAAAGTGTTAAAAGCCGCTGCTATTGCTTCTTTATTAACAGGTGGTGTAATTGCGTCCACTAGTTCTATCTTTGCCGGTAAAGCTAATGCTAACCCTGTCGGTTTTGGTGGGAATGTAGATCCATCCTGTGCCGTTACTACAAATTTCCCTAGCACTACAAACGCCTACACTAAAACTCTCTATACAGGCTCTGGTGGTGTTTCAAAGCTGGAGAAAAGTGACCAAGCCTCATTTAACTGCAACCTAGATCAACTTGATATAACAGCAGAGGTCACCGTAACCCGACCTACTGCGCCAACCCAAGCAACTCTTCTTCAAGGGGTGCATACTACTACACTTTCCAGTAATACTGCAAATACTGCTATATTTTCAGTATTGCCAGCATCATCGAACAGTTTAACTTTCAGTGCCACTGATTGGAATCCAAGTACCGCAGGTGACATTACCATTACAGTTAAGTCTACTTGGGAGCCAACCACTACTGGAGAAGAATTGTTAGATGGGAATTATACTGCTGTTGTTGTTATTACCTTGGCACCTTCATAAACCGGCAAATGCTCAAGTAAATGTATCTTCCCTAGTTATCTCCACACAAACAAAACAAGGAACAGCTACAGGTTTTATTACCCTAATAAATGGAAGGATTTACCCCGGATTATTGAGCTGTTACTTTTAGAATCTATAGCACTCCTATTTGATTCTTGAACATTCAGGAATCAAACAGGATTCCTATAGTCCCAATGATTTATCACCCTACAAAAATAAAGAACTCTATTTGTTAGTTAAAAATGAAGGAAACGTGACTATTCGTTCTGAAGGTAGATGGGAATTAAAACAAGCCGGAAAACCAGGATTTCAAGGGGAAATTTCTAAGATTACTATTATTGCAGAAGGAACAAGAAATGTTCCCATCACTATTGAAAAAGACCAAACAAAAACGTTAATTCCAGCAGGAAATTATCAGCTTACAGGAGAATTGTTTTGGGGAGATCCTCGAAATCCTACAAAAGTACCTTTTAGTTTACCAGTGACTATTCCATCAAGATGAAATTTCTACCTATCAACTGTGCAGGGCTTAAATTGGTAAGCTTAATTGTAGCAAACTCTAGTATGATCGGTGGGGTGATAACAATTTTCATCAGGTATCCACCAGTGAATGCTCAGGACTTTAACAATCTATATTTAACTGACAATTCTACTGTTTTAGAACCTAATCAAGCTCCTGCTGCTAGTAAAATACCATTATCAGGAAAATTTACGATTCTCCCGCTGGGAATTAATGTCGGTGGGAATAATGTAATTCCTTCCACCACAGTCAAGGGTTTAGAGAATGGCAAAGAAGCCATTGATTTTAACAACTGGCTAGTTCCTTTTGCTGATGTCATTAAAGCCTTAAAATTCAACGTCACCAAAAAAGATGATGGTCAATTAGAATTACGTTCTGTTGGTTTAATCATCAAATTTGATCCAAGTCTATTAGTTAATGACCCTGATATCGGTCAAGCTATTTCTGTAGAACAGATTAAAAATATTTTAAATATTCCTGCTGAATTTAGTATAGCAGAATATGCTCTTGTTTTCAATCCATCATGGTTAACAGAAAATGTTAATGATAAACAATACCAAGAAAAAGAACAACCAGTCATCTTAGCAGGCTTACCTCAAATCAATCCTCCTTTTTTGAGCTTGACTGGTATTTCTCAACGAACAAATTTGAGTCAAATTCAGGGAACAAATTTTAGTAATAATAATTTAAATTACAACTCAGAATTTAAAACATTAGGAAGTGTTGTTGGGGGAAGCTTATTTTCAAGAATTCAACAAATTAATAGTAATGTAGGTAGCAACTGGCAAATAAACGAACTGCAATATTTTCATCCTAGTCCTTATACAGACTATCTTATCGGCACTCAAGCACCTTTTTGGGGACGATTTGATCGCAATCAAGGTGAGTATTTTGGCACTACAATAATTCAACGTTTAGGCTACACGCCAGCAAATAATTCTAGTTTTTCCTATGGAGGTGTTAATCCTCTAGACAAACTTAATACTAATGAAGTTTTACGAACCATAACGGGAAAAGCTGCTCCTGGAACTTTAGTACAATTAGTTACCCAAAATAGTAATTTGATAGTTGGGGAGCAACTTGTAGATAATTCAGCAAAATACCGCTTTGAAAATGTGGTGACAGCTAGTAATTCTTTGACAGGGAATGCAGAAAGTCAGAATTATAAACTTCTGCTTTATCCAGGAGGAAATTTGAGTGGTAAACCAGAAGAAATTCCTCTAAATTATCGCAATTTACAAGGTCAAATCAATAAAGGAAAATCAGCTTTTGTTATCAGCGCAGGTACAGAAAGAAATCGCACAAATCAAAGCTTTTTCGGGAATCTTGGTGATTTTCAAGGTGGAGCTACTTATTATTTTGGACTTTCTAATGAAATTACTTTAGGTACTGGGGTAGTTTATGATGGTTCTACTCAACCATACAGCGAAATATTGTATCAACCAGTAAATTCTCCTCTAACCTTTAAACTTGGGGCATTAACTGGTAATCAAATTAGTTTTAACGCAGATATTAGCTACAGAACTAATAATTTTAGCTTAGGTTTTGGCGGTGATGAAAAATCTTATAATACCAATTTATTTTGGGCTTTAAACCGAAAAGTTAGTTTATTTTCTAATTTGTATTCTAGTGGAACAAATAATCGCTTAGAAACCGGGTTTAACTTCAACTTACAACCAGTTTTTTTGAGTTTGAGCTATGATTATAAAAATAGTATTAATGGTGCTTTGAATGCTCGTTTAGATCCTTTTTTGATTGGCATTCGTAAATATAACCAAAATATTTCTTCTGAATTAATCTATAATCTTTCTGGCAGTCGGCTTTTTGGCTCTACAGGCAATGCAATTAGCCTAAAATATGATACCGATGATAAAAACTATTTAGGCAGCCTGAATTTGATTTATCGAACTCCTTGGAAAAGTAAAGATGGTAGGAGTTTATTAGACTTAGAATTTGGCTATGGTAATGGTTCTCAAGGTCATGGTATCATCACATCTGCTTCTACAACTCTAGTTCCTGGTTTAGGATTAAGATTAACTTATAGTGCAGTCAGTAATAATTCTTCTTTAAGTCTCAATTTATTTACCAGTTTGTTATTACAACCTAGTATGAATTTCAGCGGTGACGAGACAAAATTAGAAAAGTTACGCACTCAAGGGGGAATCTTACTTCAACCATTTCTGGATAAAAATAATAATGGTCGTCATGATCATGGAGAAGATTTTTATACTGAAGATATAGAATCACTATTCTTAATTAATAATCAACCTTTGAATAAACTAGGTGTCTCTCGGCCAAAAATTGTCAGCAAAGGGGCATTATTTGAGCTTCCACCAGGTAATTATCGTTTAGATATAGATCCAGCAGGTTTTCCCCTTGGTTGGAAAGCTATCCAACCAGCCTATGCAGTTAAAGTTTCCCCTGGAAGTTATACGACTGTTTTAATACCTCTGATTCCAGCTTATGTTGTGACGGGAAGAGTGATAGATAAAGAAGGGAAACCGATAACAGGAGTTAGTGTAGAATTTGTTTCTCGTAGTCATCCAGAAAAACGAATTACTTCACTAACTAACAGTAATGGAATTTACTATTTAGAAGATTTAAATGTAAGCACGTATAATGTACTTATTGATGGTAAACTAGCCCAACCAAATACTTTAGAAATTAATACAAATTCTAAGACTTTCTTGGAATTAAATTTACAGCCATAACATCAAAATGAGGTGCGGAATTTTGGTTTATAAAGGATAAAAAATCTTTGCTACTTAACAATACCTTGTCCATTTTCTGTAGGTTGGGTTGAAGCATGAAACCCAACATGAGCGTCGGGTTGTGCTGTCGCCAGTAAAACTTGGCAATTATCAGGGTAAAAGGTGTTTAACCGGAGATAATATCACCTATTACCTATCCACCATTCCTGCTTTTGCACAAGAGTATGAAATTGCCAATTAGGATCAGTTTGAGGGTAATCTAAACGGTAATGTCCACCCCGACTTTCGGTTCTAAAAACAGCACTTTTCAGAATTAATTCGGCAATATCTAATAAATTACGAGTTTCTGCCCAAAGCCGCAATTCCTTTTCAATTTGTGGCTGTTGAAAATTAACTGATTGTGTTGGTTTTAAACTCAATAATAATTGACTTAAAGGTAAAGCAGCAAAGTCTTCTTGCCAAGATGCAACTTGAGAAATGGCATTTTCTAAACTTGATTTTTCTCGACAAATACCCGCACTTTGCCAAACTACACGGGGTAAATTTTGGCGAATTTCTGCTAATTGTCTTTGTTGATTTTCCCACTCAATTAGAGATGGGTTAACTGCCAAACTTTCAGTTTCAATAATATTAGCAGATTCCTGTTTTCCCAGTTGCAATTTTTCATAGTCAACATTAGCCATTTGCGCCCCAAACACAATACATTCCAACAACGAATTACTGGCTAAACGATTAGCACCATGTACTCCCGTACTGGCAGTTTCTCCAATGGCGTATAAACCGGGAATATTCGTGGCATTCATGACATCTGTGAGGATACCACCCATCCAATAATGGGCAGCAGGTGACACAGGAATGGGTTGAGTAAAAACATCAATGCCCCAATGTTGACAAACATTAATGATATTCGGGAAACGATGGCGAATTTTGTCAGCGGGAATGGGGCGCATATCTAACCAGACATTCGCTGTAGCCATATCAGCAGCCGTTTTTTGTAAATGACTGAAAATAGCTCGACTGACCACATCACGGGGTGCTAGTTCCCCTGCTGGGTGGTAATCAAAGGCAAAACGTCGCCCGGTGTCATCCACCAAATGCGCCCCTTCTCCACGCACAGCTTCACTAATCAGGAAACGTCCTGGTTTACTTAGGGCTGTGGGGTGAAACTGGACAAATTCTAAATCCCGCAGAATTGCCCCTGCCCGCCAAGCAATGGCTACACCATCACCTGTACTCACTGCTGGGTTAGTAGTTTGGGCAAATACTTGACCACCGCCACCTGTAGCTAAAATGACAGCCCTGGCTCTAATCCAGGTAATTTTACCTTGATAAAATAGGCTAGTTCCCAAACATTGACCGGTTTGGGGTTCTATCCATAAACTCAAAGCCAAAGCTTGCTGAATTACTTGAATATTCTGACGACGCAGGACTTGATCTGTGAGGGTGGTGGTAACTTCCCTACCTGTGGTATCGGCTGCATGAAGCACGCGAGGACGAGAATGGGCTGCTTCGAGGGTTAAAGCTAAGTTACTGTCATGACGATCAAACGCTACGCCTAAGTTAACCAGGGATTGAATACAACTGGGGGCTTGTTCGGCGAGGAATTTGACAGCGGCGATGTCGCATAAACCAGCCCCGGCTTTTAATGTGTCTTCAATATGCAGTTGTGGCGAATCTTCTGGAGCTACGGCTGCGGCTATGCCACCTTGCGCCCAATCACTGGCGGATAGGGAAACTGTTTCTTTAGTAATTAAGCCGACTCGTAAAGATGCGGGTAGACATAGGGCTGTATATAGTCCTGCTGCACCGGCACCGACTACTAAAACATCAAATTGGTTAGGAATATTTATATCAGGCAAGGGATAATTATGATTTTTGTGATTTGGATGATTTTTGGGATTTACAGCCCAAAATTTAAGATCTCAACTTAGGGTATGGGTAATTGGGAATATGTTTTCAATTCCCAATTCCCAGTCCTTAGTTATCTGTAGATACCGTTATTAATACGGTCGTCCCCTTCATTGAAGTTAGGCTCTAATTCTGTAACTGTAAAATTTGCTAAGTTAGCTTGCAAACGTTCTTTTTGTCTATCGGTCAATCCTGGCAGATTTAATACATCTTCTACTTTTTCGTAGGGAGCATTAGCGACAATCTTCTTAGCCAGGGTGGGATACAGTCCAGGAAAATCTTGGAAAGCCCGCATATTGGTATTGTTCAAATCAATTTTCTTGCCAAACTCTGTTGCCAACTTCTGATCTGCTTTGTTTTGGCGGGCAATTGCTAAAACGGGGACTTGATTTCCCACAAAGCTATTGAAGCCAGTAGCTTGGGCTGTTTGGGTAGTTCCCAACATTCCCCAACAACCTAGCAACAATGTAAATACACTGAATAAACGCACCAATGCTTTCACGATTTTTACCTCTTTTTTTCAAGGAATAATAAAATTTTGCAGCCAAAAGCTATGAACTTTAGGGCATAAGCCGGAAGTTTAAGGGTGTTAGAGTAGTTTATTTTCTAACTTGATCCTGGTTTCTTCATGGTTTAGCTTCATGGTTTCAGCTTGAGAGTTTGCACAACAGTCATCAAAAACTAATATACAGCGGATCAATATCCATAATATTTACGACTATTTGGTTTGATTTGACTTTTGCCAAAAATCTGACCTGATAGCACCTTTGCGCCCATTTTTCGGTGTTTACCTAAATTCATGGGAATTTCACGCCAGAACTGCTGCTAATAAGAAGAGACTGTCTACTAAGATTGTACTCAAAACTGCGCCGCCAAAGGCATACCAATGACATTGTTTATTGAGTAAAGAAGCTGTTCCTACAGTCATCAGAATGAGAGCAAGAATGATTGCCCAGGCTTGTCCCCAGGGTGTTTGGACTTGTGTTAGGGCATTCTGTAAGATTTGTGAAGCACCAGAGGGATCTGTTCTCATAATTTGTCGCCAATAAGGCATCAAATCCACTAAATAAAAATAAATATCGGTTAAAACCGTTCCTAGTAAAGAACCGAGGTAAAACCAATTGCCGACTTTACCCCAATTTTTCGCTAAACACCACACAGCAAAGGGTAATCCTAGTGCTTCTATAGGTATATGCCAGATTGGTTCATATCTTAACCAACCCCAATAAATTGCGCCTGTTAACCAAGTCCAGCTAAATCCAAAAAGTAAATCTCCCCACAGATAGGTTTGGGGACGTGACATTAATCTAATACTGATCCACACCCAAAAGCCTGTCATTAATACGCTAAGAGTGGGAAATGAGCGCACTAGTGGTGCTTCCATGAACACTGGTACTGATACTAAAAATACTGATGCTAAAAATATTAACCAACTTTGTCGGGAAGAGATAAAGTTTGGTAAGGAAGGATTTTTAAGGCTGTCATCAATATCTAACGTCGGGTTAGTAGCTGGATAGGAAGGAAATGTATGATTAATCAAAGTTTTTAATATTTGTTACTAAACTTTACTTATCTAGAGTATCATAACTGAAAATCCCCCCTAGGGGCATTTTGATTATACATAAATAACAACAAGATCCCCGACTTCTTAGAGAAGTCGGGGATCTGACTTTTGCAATACTATTGATAAATCACCAGATTAATCAAAGAAGTTGGGAGTCTTGTGATTAAACTATAAGTTATTTGTATGGGATTTTTGAAAAAAGGACTTTCTCAACTAATGGGAGTCTATTCTCATTATTATTGAGAATTTTATCAATATTTTAACGAGTTTTGGTGATTTCAGCTAGGGGGCTTGACAGAGTTTCGAGTTTTAGGTATGCTTATGATATGAGTGGAAAAGTGTGCGCTCATATATATAAATCGAGAAACAGAATATTATAGAGTTGTAAAATTTCAAAATCGAAATTTCATAAACAGCTACGACTTACTAATATATTGATTCAGGTTTCCAAGGATTAATAATAGAAATACCACATCCTTCAAAATCAGTAACATTGCGCGTTGCTATAGTTGCTTTATGAGTGTAACAAATAGCAGGAATTTGAGCATTAGGTTGAGAAATTGGAGTACCATTTTTTCGTCGTTGAGATGCAATATAAGCAAATGCTACAGCAGCATTTTGATCAAAATCTAGAACTCGTCCAGCAAAGTCTTCAGAAAACATTAGTTGTGCTGTTTGACTAAGTTCTTCTCGTCGTTTTCCTCCTGGAAGTAAAGCAATACCATAGAGAATTTCTGCTTGAGTAATTGTTGTAGTAAACAAACTCATTAAAGGTTGTGCTGCTACCCATTCACGAACTATTGCTGATTTTTGAGTTTTCATTAGTTCGGAAATGACGTTTGTATCCAGAATAATCATTTTCTACTCTGCAAATATTGACACTGTGCGAATCGCTTCTCTCTCTATTTCCGGTAATTCCAAATCTTCAAAATTGGCAAAACGGTTTTCAATTAGAGTTGCTAAATTGATAGGATTTTGATGATTTTCTGAGAGAACAAGACGGAGAATTTCTGTAATTTCTTGTTCTAGAGAATGTCCATGTTTTTCGGCTCTTTTTTGTAACTGATTTTTCAGATCATCATCAAGGTTAGAGATTGTGATATTAGTCATAATCAATTTAGAATTAAAGGATATGTTTATTATACACTATCAATTTGAGTTTTTTTGTCTGAATCAGGATATCCAGGATTAAAAGATTTTCAGGATGTTGTTGTTTATTTGATGTGGGGATTTTGAGGATTTTTTTGTCTGAATCAGGATGTCCAGGATTAAAGGATTTACAGGATGTTGTTGTTTGATTGTCTATGAGAAGTACAGATTTTAGGATGTTAGATAATAAATTATCCGTTAAATTATTTATTGTTATTTCTTGACTGTTGGTATAACTGTATTTTATAATATTCAAATATTCACAGACAATTCATCAATAACAATCTGTCTGAATCAGGATAACCAGGATTTGAGGATTTTCAGGATGTAATTTTTTTATTGTTTAGGAAAAATGGCGATTTTTGGATGATAGATAATATACTGTGATTGTAATTATCATTTTTCAATATTCACAGACAATTCATCAATAACAATCCTGTACATCCTAAAATCCTGGACATCCTGATTCAGACAATTAAAATTTCAGCATCCCACCAATAACTTACAAATAACAATCCTGTAAATCCATGAACACAAGTAATACCCAAAATCTAAAATTAGACGAAATTACATATATAATAAATGGCTGTGCAATGAAAATACACCGAACTTTGGGAAATGGTTTTCAGGAGGTTATTTATCAAAGATGTATGGAAATTGAGTTGCAAAAATCAGGTTTAGGTTTTGGAAGGGAGGTAGAACAAACAATTTATTATGAGGGAGTTGAAGTAGGAACACGAAGGGCAGATTTTATAGTTGAAAATCAGGTCGTGGTGGAGTTGAAAGCGGTTATTTCTTTAGAAGATGTTCATTTAGCGCAAGCGAAAAATTATTTGGTTGCTTATAATTTTCCTGTGGGATTATTGATTAATTTTGGTGGGTTGAAGTTGGAATATAAGAAGGTTTTTAATCCTAGATTTCAGGGTTAATTTGTCTGAATCAGGATAACCAGGATTAGAGGATTTTCAGGATGTTGTTGTTTGATTGTCTATGAGAAGTACAGATTTTAGGATGTTAGATAATAAATTATCCGTTAAATTATTTGTTGTTATTTGTTGACTGTTGGTGTAACTGTATTTTATCATCTTTCAATATTCACAGATAATTTATCAATAAGAATTTGTCTGAATCAGGATAACCAGGATTAGAGGATTTTCAGGATGTTGTTGTTTGATTGTCTATGAGAAGTACAGATTTTAGGATGTTAGATAATAAATTATCCGTTAAATTATTTGTTGTTATTTGTTGACTATTACTGTAACTGTATTTTATAATCTTCAAATCTTCACAGACAACTTATCAATAACAATCCTGTACATCCTAAAATCCTGGACATCCTGATTCAGACAATTAAAATTTCAGCATCCCACCAATAACTTACAAATAACAATCCTGTAAATCCTAAAATCCTGGATATCCTGATTCTGACAAAAAATATGAATCAGATATTTTGATTATGTTGGGTTTCCTTGCGTCAACCCAACCTACTAGCTACAAATCACAATCCTGGACATCCTGATTCAGACAATGACAATTTCAGCATCCCACCAACAACCTACAAATTACCAACGAACCATACAAACTGTAGGTTGGGTAGAACACAGTGAAACCCAACAAATTAATCATTATCTATATTATTGTGAAAGTGTTGGGTTTTCTCAGCTAAAGGTAAAAGATGAGCGATCACACTAAGTTATGATAATCTATATGAGAGTGAAATTAAATAGTTATTATCTAGTATTTTATGGTTCGTATTTACAAATTAACTCAAGTACCATCTATTGATGATTACGTAACTGGGTTGACTGCAATTCAGTCTCGTATCAGTGAAAAACAACGTCGTTTACTTCAAGTGCAGTATCATACCCCCAATAGGAAAGTAACAGCAACTCAGCTTGCAGAATTAGCTAATATTGAAGGTGGTCGTCCAGTTGTTAACTCTCTATATGGAAGAATGGGACATTTATTTTGCGATGCAACTGGATTTGACGCTTATAAACATATAGATGATAAATATTTTTGGTGGTCTGTTTGGTCTATTGGTTATGCAACTCGTAAGAATTTTATATGGGAAATGCACTCTGAAGTTGCTGAAGCTTTAGAGTTATTAGGTTGGGTTAATAAAAATGATCAATTTGTAGATAAAGCTGAACCTTCTAATTTACTATATGATAAAATTTTTAATGAATTAGTATATGAAAGAGATGATCGTAATCCTCCTGATAATAGGCGACTTGCACAATTTAAGATGGGATGGTTAAATGCAAAATCACCGAAAAAAATCTATACAAATAAAACATTAAATAAGCGTCTGACATGGAACAATTTAGGATATCGTTTTGGCACGCAATTAGGTCATTTAGATGATTTTTATATAGAAGAAATTTATAATTTTTTTGCGTGTAAATACATAGCAAACTATGAAGTTAACCTTGAACATATAAGCAAAGATACAGTATTTTTTGCTGAAGAAGTTAACCCATCAGAAATTTTTCGTGAAGGTGCAATACGTCAAATCTCTGTCAATGCCTATGAACGTGATCCGAAAGCACGTCAAAAGTGTATTTCACACTATGGTACAAGTTGTTTTGTTTGTGGATTCAATTTTGGTAAAATTTTTGGTGAATTAGGTGAAGGTTTTATTCATGTTCATCATCTTAAACCACTGTCTCAAATAGGCACAGAATATGAGGTTGATCCTGTAAAAGATTTACGTCCTGTTTGTCCAAATTGTCATGCAATGATTCATCGAAAGTCACCTCCTCTTAGTATTGATGAAATAAAATTCCTGATTTCATAAGTTCTTAGTTCTTGGTCCGTAGGGTGTGTTAGCGCCAGCGTAACGCACCATTTCAATAAAAAAATCAAAATGGTGCGTTACATTTCATTAACGCACCCTACAATTAATTAACTATAAGCCTCCATCGGTAAACAAGAACAAACAAAATTCCTATCCCCAAAAGCCGCGTCTATTCTCCCCACACTTGGCCAGAACTTATATTCCTTATTCCAAGGTGCAGGATAAGCAGCTTGTTCACGGGAATAGGGATGATTCCACTCACCAATAATCAAACTTTCCGCAGTGTGAGGGGCATTTTTCAAAAGATTATCGTGAATATCCATCTTACCAGATTCAATTGCGGCAACTTCCTCACGAATCGCAATCAAAGCATCACAAAATCTATCTAATTCCTGTTTAGATTCACTTTCCGTTGGTTCAACCATAATTGTTCCCGCAACAGGCCAAGAAACAGTAGGTGCATGAAAACCATAATCCATTAACCGCTTCGCAACATCATCAATTTCAATCTGCGCTGATTTCTTCAAACTTCGCAGATCTAAAATACATTCATGTGCGACTAAACCATTTTTTCCCTGATACAAAACTGGATAATATGATTCCAATTTCTTAGCCATGTAATTAGCATTCAAAATCGCAATTTTGGTTGCTTCCGTCAACCCATCTGCACCCATCATGATAATATACATCCAAGAAATCACCAAAATACTCGCACTACCCCAAGGTGCAGCAGAAACAGCACCCAAATCACCACCCATTCTCACCACAGAATGTCCAGGAAGGAAGGGGACAAGGTGGGAAGCGACACCAATGGGACCCATACCGGGACCACCACCACCATGAGGAATACAGAAAGTTTTGTGTAAGTTCAAATGACAGACATCTGCACCAATATCACCAGGACGACAAATACCCACTTGGGCATTCATATTAGCCCCGTCCATGTAAACTTGTCCACCGTGACTATGAATTACCGCACAAATTTCTTGAATTGCTTCTTCAAATACTCCATGAGTTGATGGATATGTCACCATTAAAGCTGATAATTCATGACTATGTTTTTCAGCTTTGGCTTTTAAATCTTCAACGTCAATATTACCATGATCATCACAAGCAACTCCCACTACTTTCATTCCACACATTACCGCACTTGCGGGATTTGTACCGTGTGCAGATTGGGGAATTAAACAAATATTTCTGTGTCCTTCTCCGCGACTTTGATGATATTCATGAATTACCAAAAGTCCCGCATATTCACCTTGAGAACCTGCATTTGGTTGTAAGGAAATTCCGGCAAAAC
Organism: Dolichospermum sp. UHCC 0352; assembly: GCF_009711925.1. NCBI lineage: Bacteria > Bacillati > Cyanobacteriota > Cyanophyceae > Nostocales > Aphanizomenonaceae > Dolichospermum > Dolichospermum sp. UHCC 0352. Next base: position 24,298 of record NZ_VIKY01000115.1, read on the forward strand.
CTGTAATTTCTCCTAACCATACTTCTAGTTGTTGGAAGAGAATTTGATAACCTCTAGTTTGGGAAATTGGCGCGAAAGGGTGGATTTTCCCAAATTCTGCCCAAGTTACGGGAATCATTTCTGAAGTTGCGTTTAACTTCATGGTACAAGAACCCAAGGGAATCATGGAAGTTGTTAATGATAAATCCTTGCTTTCTAGTTGATGTAAATAACGTAATAACTCAGTTTCTGAATGGTAACGGTTAAAAACTGGGTGAGTGAGATATTTACTTGTCCGTGATAATTGAGAATGAGAAATTGCTAATTCTTCCACAGTAAAAGGTAATTGATCTTTCAATGCGAAAATTTGCCAAAGGTCAATTAAATCTGTTTCTGTGGTAGTTTCATCTAAGGAAATACCCACAGTGGAATTATCAAAAATTCTCAAGTTGATATTTCTCTCATGTGCAGCGTCGAGAATTGCTGCTAATTTGGTATTTCCTAATTCTACCCGCAAGGTATCAAAGAAGTTTTCCGAACCGATTTTATAACCTAACTTTTGCAAACCTGCGGCTAAAGTTGCGGTAAGTTCATGGATATTTTGAGCGATCGCTCTCAGTCCGTCCGGTCCATGATAAACTGCATACATACTCGCCATCACTGCCAATAAAACCTGTGCCGTGCAGATATTACTGGTGGCTTTATCTCTGCGGATGTGCTGTTCACGGGTTTGCAACGCCAAACGTAAGGCAGGTTTACCATTCACATCTTTTGATACCCCCACAATGCGCCCTGGAACAAGTCGTTTATACTCTTCCTTCGTGGCAAAATAAGCAGCGTGTGGTCCCCCAAATCCCAAAGGAATTCCGAAGCGTTGGGTACTGCCTACGGCAATATCAGCCCCTAATTCACCGGGGGGTGTGAGTAATAATAAGCTCAGAGGATCTGCGGCTACAGTCACCAATGCACCCTGAGCATGAGACTTTGTGATAAAATCGCAGTAATCGTAAATTGTCCCGTCGGTTGCGGGATATTGCAGAATCGCACCAAAGATAGTTTCGGAAAAATCAAAGGTTTGATGATCACCGATAATGATATTGATGCCTAAAGGTTTTGCGCGTGTTTGCAATACATCAATGGTTTGAGGATGACATTCACTAGACACAAAATAGTTATGGGATTTGTTTTTACAGACTCCATAACTCATACTCATCGCTTCTGCGGCTGCTGTCCCTTCATCAAGCAAAGAAGCGTTAGCAATTTCTAAACCCGTTAAGTCAATAATCATGGTTTGGAAATTTAACAACGCTTCCAAACGTCCTTGGGCAATTTCTGGCTGATAAGGGGTGTATGCTGTATACCAACCGGGATTTTCTAAGATGTTGCGTTGAATGACGGTAGGGGTAATACAGTCATAATATCCCATGCCGATAAATGAGCGATAAACTTGATTTTTATCCGCTATTTGCTTTAATTTTGCCAGTGCTGCATATTCGCTTTGTGCTGCTGGTAGGTTGAGGGTTTGATGAAACCGAATTGCCTGTGGTACTGTTTTATCAATGAGGTCATCAAGGTTGGAAAGACCTAATATATCAAGCATTTGCTTGACATCATCAGGGTTTGGTCCAATGTGTCTTTGTGTAAAGTTGCTCAATGTGCTGGTTTGAGTGCGCGGGGGATTAGATACCACAAATTGTTCTCCAAGGAGTTCTGTATTAATATATTGTAATGATCACTTTTGGATATTAGGGTTTTTTCTAAATTTTGTTTCGCGCAAAGGGGCAAAGGAGCAAAGACGCAAAGGAAGAAAGAAATCTGAAGTTTAAGTATTGGTTGAATTTATTGATTGGTAATGTTTCCATTTTTGCTGTAATCGCTTTCTTTTTTCGGGTGTTAAGGTATGGAAGCAGTGAGGACAGGAAATATTTTTTTCATATTCTGGGGAGGTTTTATCTGTTTCGGAAATGGGATATCCACAACAAAAGCATAGTTCCTGATTTCCTGTTTCTAAGTCATGACTAACTGTGACTCTTTGATCAAAAATAAAACATTCTCCTTCCCATAAACTTTCTTCTGGGGGAATTTCTTCTAGATATTTGAGAATGCCTCCTTGGAGCTGATAAACTTCTTCAAAACCTTGAGAAAGTAAATAAGATGAGGCTTTTTCACAACGAATTCCTCCAGTACAAAACATGGCTACTTTTTTATGTTTTTGAGGGTCAAGATGTTGTTGTACATATTCGGGAAAGTCTCTAAATATTTGAGTTTGCGGATTTTCTGCTCCTTTGAAAGTCCCAATGGTGACTTCATAATCATTGCGGGTATCAATGACTGTGACTTCTGGGTTGGAAATTAAATCATTCCAATCTTCAGGTTTTACATAAGTTCCTACTTTTTCCGCAGGGTTCACTTCTGGTAATCCCAAAGTCACAATTTCTGGCTTTAACCTAATTTTTAACCGTTCAAATGGGGGAATTTCTGTGTGAGATTCTTTATGTTCTAAATCTGCAAACCGCGAGTCATTGCGAAGAAAGGCTAAAACTGTGTCAATTTGCTGACGAGAACCAGCAATTGTGCCGTTAATTCCTTCCTGTGCTAGTAAGATAGTTCCTTTAATTCCTTGTAACTGACAAAAGGACAATAAAGCTGCTTGCAGTTCGCTACAATCAGGTAGACTCACAAATTTATATAATGCAGCAACAACTGTCTGATTTTCTTGGTTCATAGTCTTGCCAAATTAATAATAATAGTTTATGATAGGATGGTTATGTAAAATCAACCCTTTTTACATAAAAAACAGACTTGGGGGTTTAGCTCAGTTGGTAGAGCGCCTGCTTTGCAAGCAGGATGTCAGCGGTTCGAGTCCGCTAATCTCCATTAATTATACAAAAGAAAACAGATAAATTCCTTTGCGTCTTTGCTCCTTTGCCCCTTTGCGCGAAACACAATTCATCTATCTATGTTTAAATACTAGTGAAAAGTTATTTGCTGGCATGGGGTGAGTTTGGTGCAATGTCAGGTTTTGGGCTTCTGCGGCTTTTACTACATCTTCTAAATTACGCACTCCCCAATCTGGATTCTGTGCTTGTAAAGACTCATCAAAATCAGCGTTACTGGGTGCGGTATGTTCTCCATTTTGTTTATAGGGACCATATAAGTAGAGTATACCACCAGGTGGCAGAATCCGTCCAGCCCCTGCCATTAGTCCTAAACAGGCTGACCAAGGGGAAATATGAATCATGTTAATATTGACAATGGCAGAAATAGGTGGTTGTGGTATTATCTCTTTTTCCACAGGCCAAATTGGTGAACTTGCATCTAAATCTAGGGGTGGCTGCATGGCTTCACAGGGGAAAAATTCAGTCCACGCGCTAATACTAGCACGCAGTTCTGGGTTAGGGTCGGAAGGTAGCCATTGTCGAGGTGCGAGGTGGTAGGAGAAAAATGTAGCGTGTTCACCTGTGCCACTGGCTATTTCTAAAATAGTCCCATGTTGAGGCAATATTTGTAAAAGCAATTCTAGAATCGGTTCGCGGTTGCGCTGGGTTGCGGGGGCAAATTTTCGCTGGTCTGCGGGTGTGTTCATATCTGGCGAGCATTCACTATGATAATTAAATTAGCAGCGCTTCCTAGGTCTCGCTATCTCTTCGAGACGCTACCGCGAACGCTATCGCTCAATTTTAGCTTTTTTCGCCATATCACAGGAGAACAACTTGCCTAAATCTATTCATTCCACCCAACCTCCGCTTAAATTTATCCCTCAACGTCATAATCCCTTTATTGTGAAAATTGTATCTTGGTTTTTGCCTTTTATTTTGCGGGTGAGAACTAGACCTTGGCTACCTGCGGGTATTGTCAATATTGAAGCTAAAAATGCGGAAGTATTAGCCAAGTTATACCACGATTTTCAAGCAGGTAAGGTCAGATTTTTAATTGCTTTTCGTCACCCCGAAGTGGAAGATCCTTTATCTATGTTATACCTGTTATCACGGATTGTTCCCAAGGTGGCAAGAGAAAAAGGAATTAGTCTCAAATACCCTGTTCACAGTCATTTTATGTACGAACGGGGAATGACGTTATGGGCGGGAAATTGGTTAGGATGGTTATTTTCTCGACTTGGTGGTGTACCCATTCGTAGGGGAAGACGCGTAGATAGAAATGCTATCCAAATGGCCAGAGAATTATTTGCTAATGCAGAAATGCCGATTGCGATCGCTCCTGAAGGTGGTACAAATGGACATAGTAGCATAGTTAGTCCTTTAGAACCTGGTGTGGCACAGTTAGGTTTTTGGTGTGTGGAAGATCTAAAAAAGGCTAACCGCGAAGAACAGGTTTTTATTATTCCTATTGGTATTAAATATAGTTATGTTAATCCCCCTTGGCAAAAAATAGATCGGCTTTTATCTAAATTGGAAGCTGATAGCGGTTTACCTATAACGGAACTTAGTCAAACTGGAAAGGAACGGGAAGGAATTTTATATCAGCGGGTTTTGCGTTTAGCTGCATATCTAATTTCAGAAATGGAGGAATTTTATCACCGTTTCTATCATCAAGATTTTCCAGAAATTATCAGTTCAGAAGTTCCTATAAATGAAGTGTTAATTACTAGATTACACCGTTTGATGGACACTGCTTTGAAAATCACAGAAAAGTATTTTAATCTTCAGTCTCAAGGTAATTTTATTGATAGATGTCGTCGTTTAGAAGATGCTGGTTGGAATTATATTTATCGAGATGATATTGCCGATATTCCCAGTTTACCACCTTTTAAACGTGGTCTAGCTGATTGGATAGCCCAAGAAGCAGATTTGAAAATGCAGCACATGAGAATTGCTGAAAGTTTTGTGGCTGTTACTGCTGATTATATTCTCGAAAAACCCACTCCAGAAAGATTTGCCGAAACCCTTTTATTAATGTTTGATATGTTGTCTCGCATTCAGGATTCTACTTTACCAGGAAGACCACGTTTAGGTTTAAAACAATCCATGATTTCTGTTGGTGAACCGATTAATGTGAATACAAGATGGGAAAATTGTCAAGGGAATAAACAAGCTTTGCGTAAGGGTGTTAGTGAGTTGACGCAGGATTTACAAGTGATGTTGGAGGGGTTGATTAAGGATTAGGTTCACGCAGAGGCGCAGAGAGGTTTTTTGCGTCTTTGCGTGAAGTTTTGCATTTATAAAAATAAGTTTTACAAAGATTATTATCGAGTCCAATCTTCGATAGTTAAATCAGGAACTTTGATAAAGTCTTTGTAATTTTGAGTAACTACAATTGCTTGATTAACTAAAGCTTTCCTCAGCAGCCATTTCTTCATCTAATTTACGCCGATTTTCTGCCATTTCTTCGACAAATTCATCAAAAAATGGATCGTCTTTGAACATACCTGCAAATTTGACTAAAGGGTTAGACTCTTCTACAATTTCTTCAGGTATTAATATTCCTGCACCAAAGCATAGACGTAATGTTACCCACCATAAGTAAGAAAAAATAGGACTGGAAAAGTCATTATCATTAATTAAACCATGAGCCATGCGATTTCTTAAATTTGACCCAGATTTCTCTATTAATAAACCTTGAAGATCAAAAAGTGTATTTTCATCAAAAATGGAAGTAATTTGTGGATATTTACTAGGGAAAAGAGTTGTATTTAAATTGTCCTCTTTTTGAATACCATTATTTTTGTTGTCAATTCCCGAAGTTATTGCTCCTCTATTCGAGAGTAGATAACGAACTGAGTTTTCAATTTGGGGAATTAAGATATGGGTGGAAGCAATAAAATCTCCTGTTAATCCAGCATAAAGACCTTTTGCAAATAAATATTCTCTTCCTGGTGGTACAAAGGGGTTATTTAAAACCAATGGAAGTAAGTCTGTTTCTTTTATTTTTTTTTCTTCCGATTTTTGTATTATATGTTCCGAAATAATTTGATATCTAGCTGGTTCAATCAAAGCTTGAGCATAAGATTCTTGATATTTAGCAGCTTCTTCATACATTTTAAACTTAATTGCTTCTTTTACCTGATTTGGATCACTTGATAAAATTGAAGCGGATAAAGCTGTAACCTTCATCATACTATTCACCTTAGCCGGTGGGAACAGATCAGATACTACAGAATCACGAGACATCTGCTGTACCTGATCTTTTAGACAGGAGACTTTAGGTGGAGTTGCTAAAAAAGCCAAAGCTAATAGTGCTTCTAGAAATTCTTTGTCTTTAACCTTTGATATGGCTAGTTCTGCTTCGTCACTAATATTAAACTCAGCAGAAATTGTTATTAACTCATTAGATGACTTTTGCTGATACTCAAGAAGACGTTTGTGAATTTCTTCTAATTTAGCATTTATTACTGTTATTTCTTCTTCTGTACTTTGACTTTTTAATCTTTCAAATGCTTCAAAAGCTTTCTGTAAATCGTGTGATGCTTTGAAGTAAGAAGTTGGATGTTTATTTAAAGAATCTTCAGCTTCCTTCTTGTAAGTTTCAGCAGCAGACATTCTTGCTGTATGTGCCTTTTCTATATTTTTTCCAATGTGATGCCATTTTGCTGTAATTTCCCAATACCTTCTTGATATATACCAATCATGATCCGATTCTGCCTGTTTTGCCCATTCTTCAGCAATAACTGCATATTTAATGGGATCAAAGAGTTGCCGTGCTTGGAGTTTCTTTTCTTGCAAAAGCTCCATAAGATTTATTGATATACCCCAAGGATCTTTTCCGTTACTATCATTAATAATTGCTTCTATGCGTGCAACAACTTTTTTTACTTCATGGTTATTATTTATAATCAGTCCTAGCCGAAGCGCTCGTTCAATCTTGTTTTGGCGGAATAATATTTCAGGATCTTCTAAGTTTGTGGTAAATTCTAAGTAGGCATCAATTGCTTTCTTAGCCATATCAATATCAACATTACCGCGCCTGAGCCAGAGAATGTCTGCGACTCGTGCTTTAAGTTCTGGATCTGAAACTTCATCTACAATCTCAGCCAGAAAGTTCAGGTGTTCATCTGTGAGGTGCTGGAAAACTCCAGGAAAAACCTTTTTTGTTGATTCTGGCTGAATTTCATCAGAAGTTATAAGCGCCAAAATTTCAAAAACTGCCTGTTCCTTGATATTTTCTGCTTCTTTTGCTTCTTTTGCCTTTGTATAAAAAGGTAAATAGTAGCTAGAACAATCCTTACTACTGCTATTAACCACTTCTTTCCAGCCAGAGTTAATAAAATCTTCTTTGGTGAGAGGGGGGTTTAGAGATAACATAATTTAAATTTGCTAATAAGTCTATTATGGGAAATATAGGAGAACTTAGGCGATTTAACGGCTATCCATATATTAACCCAATTTGCAAAAAATCGCTCACGACCTTAATCAATAGTTAGTGATAAATATTACTTTCATAGCTTAGGAATAAATCAGTACCATAATAGTGATATACTGACTGAGAGCGATCGCTACACTTTACATTAGGCATAGCACATTCCCTCAACTGTAAGCTAATACTGGAGGGGTTGGTTAAGGATTAGTTTGGCGCAGATGTATAAACTTAATAACGTAATTGATATTGATCTAAAAAATCATTTTTATGTACTTGGGCAAGATATAACATAATTTTTAGGTAATAGGTAATAGGTAATAGGTAATCTTCCCAATCACCAATCACCAATCACCAATCACC
>NZ_VIKY01000116.1:0-17191 GCF_009711925.1 Dolichospermum sp. UHCC 0352
TCCAAATGCTTCGCCCGTACAGTTGTCAGTGGTAATGGATGAAAGGGAACTTTTAGATATAGTAATTATCAATCATTATTCAACAAATTCATGCTCTTTTGCCTGTTCCCTGTTCCCTGTTCCCTCTTTCCCAAATTAAGTTAAAAAAGAAAGATGAAAATTACCAAAAAAATCAACAATTGGCTGGAAACCCATGCTGCTGCACCTGCTTATGGTGGTTGGGTATTGGCGGGAATTTCTGTGTGTTATTTGGGTGCAGGGATTAATACCATGGCTGGCTGGCTGTATGTGATTAGTGGAGTCAGTTTTGCTCTTTTGGGTGTATCCGGTTTTGTTGCACCGCGATCGCTTGCGGGTATAATTGTCAAACGTCGTCCCATTGAACCAGTAACCGCAGGTGATGACCTAAAAATTGAGATAGAAATTCACAATCAGAGAGAACAATCGGCGACTTTATTACAAGTTAGAGACATTCTCCCATTTATTTTTGGTCAGCCAGTCCAGCAAAGTATTGAATCTATTCCACCACAGGATAGTTATCGCTGGGTATATTATCACCCTACCCAACAGCGAGGCCTTTACCGCTGGCATACAGTAGAATTAGCTACGGGTGCGCCTTGGGGTTTGTTTTGGTGTCGTCGTCCCCGTCAGTGTGAAGCTAGGGCAATTGTTTATCCCACCGTCTTACCCCTGACTACCTGCCCTTTAATTGATGAAATCGGACAAGATGACAGCCAACGGGGAGATCCTCGTGGTAAACCTTTACAAATGGCAACAACGGGATTAGTGCGATCGCTGCGTCCCTATCGTATAGGTGATCCTACCCGATTAATTCATTGGCGGACAAGCGCCCGTTATGGAGAATTACGAGTGCGGGAATTAGAAGTAATTACCGGGGGACAAGAAATTATTATTGCCATAGATAGTTCCTTTCAGTGGCAACAAGAATTATTTGAACAAGCCGTAATTACCGCTGCTTCCTTGTATTTTTATGCCCAACAGCAACAACTGCAAGTACAATTATGGACATCAGCTACAGGTTTAATTACAGGCAATATCGCAGTTTTGGAAACCTTAGCAGCCACCAACCCTATCGAAAAAAACAGCTTACCACCGGATAACTGTCCCCTAATTTGGCTGACACAAAACTCCTTTACCACATCCACCTTACCCCTGGGTAGTCGTTGGGTACTCTGGCAAAATTCAGATTCAGCAGCAGAAACTGTCATTAATCGGGAATATCCCGGTATCATTATCCAAAACGAACAAGAGCTACAACCCCAATTGCAAAAAGCTCTTAATTTATTTTCAGGCGATTTCTCGCACTGAGCCTGATGTACAATGCAATGAAACATTAAAATTTATCAACAGCACAGCCCATGGTGACATCAGAAGTGAATTCACAATCCAGCGATAAAAGCCTAGAAGCAATGCGGCATTTTTCCGAACAATATGCCAAACGGACGGGAACATACTTCTGTTCTGAACCTTCTGTTACCGCAGTTGTGATCGAAGGACTAGCCAAGCATAAAGATGAACTCGGTGCGCCTTTATGCCCTTGTCGTCACTACGAAGATAAGGAGGCCGAAGTTAATGCCGCTTTTTGGAATTGTCCTTGCGTCCCCATGCGCGAACGCAAAGAATGTCACTGTATGCTATTCCTTACCTCTGATAATGAGTTTTCCTGCGACAAACAAGAAATCTCTATGGAGACTATCAAAGAAGTTCGGGATACTATGGGATGAACGAAACCATGTCTGAAGAGTTTTGGCAAGGTGTAGAACAGTTCAATGCTGGACAGTTCTACGCTTGTCATGACATTCTTGAAGCACTCTGGATTGATAGTATCGAACCAGATAAAACTTTTTATCAAGGTATTCTCCAAATTGCCGTGGGACTGTATCATCTGGGTAATCATAATTTAAGAGGAGCAATGATTCTTTTAGGTGAAGGTAGTAATCGTCTTCGCCGTTATCTACCCAGCTACGGCGGTATTAATGTGGAAGAATTATTTACTGAAAGTGTGGATTTGTTAAAGACTCTACAACAAGAAAGTCTACAACCAATGGCAAATAATAAATTGGCTGAAAATCAAGCTCGACTTTTACCCAGTATTTCCCTGTCTAAACTATGATTTGTGGGATTTTGATGATTTATGGGATTTATTTGCTTAATTTTTGGTGGGTGTTTCCAACTTGATCATTGTCTAAACTATGATTTGTGGGATTTTGATGATTTATGGGATTTATTTGCTTAATTTTTGGTGGGTGTTTCCAACTTGATCATTGTCTAAACTATGATTTGTGGGATTTTGATGATTTATGGGATTTATTTGCTTAATTTTTGGTGGGTGTTTCCAACTTGATCATTGTCTAAACTATGATTTGTGGGATTTTGATGATTTGTGGGATTTATTTGCTTAATTTTTGGTGGGTGTTTCCAACTGGATCATTGTCTAAACTATGATTTGTGGGATTTATTTGCTTAATTTTTGGTGGATGTGTCAGACTTGATAATTCGGTAACAATTAACAAATTTTTGCCAGTTGTGAGCAAAGGTTCTGGAAGCGAAACTTAAAGTTTAAAAAACCGTCCATTTTTGCTATAGGACTCATATTTGATTTTTATCTCCCCGTTCCCCGTTCCCCGTTCCCTAATTACTATGATACCTCCTTATCAATTGCTAAAATCACAGATCCGCCGCTTAGGATTGGCCTTGGTACTGCCAATTTCCCTTTTAGGTGTAGCAGGATTGCCTACCCAATTGCCACCAGCTACAGCCCAATCTGGGGGGAATCGTCCCCTGACTATCCGCTCTGATACTCAAGAATATGACGCGAAAACCCAAGTAATTACTGCCCGTGGTAATGTGCAAATGGTGTATCCGGCTCGTCAAATTCAAGCCACATCTGCTCAAGCTCAATATTTTAGTAAAGAAAAACGGATTGATTTCAGTGGGAATGTTTACATTTTGCAACAAGGTAGCAATAGTATTCGCGCGGAAAAAGTCACTTATTTAATTGATGAAGGTAAATTTATCGCCTTACCCCAATCTAATCGTCAGGTAGAATCTACATATATGGTGGAGGATGTCAATCCCAGTAGACAAACTACTAAACCGGCACCAAAAACTCCAGCCCTAAAACGTTCTAATTAGTATCTACAACCTAGATAAAACCTCATAGTGAAAATTGTTTTAGAGAATATTCACAAATCTTACGGTAAACGATTAATTGTGAATCGCGTGAATCTTTCCGTTAGCCAGGGTGAAATTGTCGGTTTACTAGGTCCCAATGGGGCTGGGAAAACGACAACATTTTATATTGCTACAGGTTTAGAAAAACCCAATCATGGCAAAGTTTGGTTAGATAATTTTGATATTACTAATTTTCCTATGCACAAAAGGGCTAGATTGGGTATTGGTTATTTAGCTCAAGAACCAAGTGTATTTCGTCATCTTTCAGTGCAAGATAATATTCTCCTAGTATTTGAGCAAACTCAAGTTCCCAGGAGGGAATGGAGACAACGACTACATACTTTATTGCAGGAATTTCGCTTAGAAAAGGTAGCTCTTAGTAAAGGTATTCAACTTTCTGGTGGGGAACGACGACGCACAGAATTAGCAAGAGCTTTAGCCGCAGGTAAAGAGGGACCGAAATTTCTGTTTTTAGATGAACCTTTTGCTGGAGTTGATCCCATTGCTGTATCTGAAATTCAGGAGATTGTCAGCCAATTACGCGATCGCGGTATGGGCATTTTAATTACAGATCATAATGTCCGCGAAACCCTGGCCATTACAGATCGGGCTTACATCATGCGCGAAGGACAAATTCTCGCTTTTGGTAATGCTGATGAACTCTACAATAACCCCTTAGTACGACAATATTATTTAGGTGATAATTTCGCAGTTTAAACTTTGCGCCTTTGCTCCTTCCCGTCTTTGCGCGAAACATAAATTATGATATATAAACAGTTTAAACCCTTCTCTAATTTCATTTCCCTATTTTCATTTTCCATCATGGATCGCTACTTGGCGATGCAATTAATTTCACCATTTTTATTTGGTGTCGGTGCATTTACTTCTGTAGTTTTAGCAATTGATAGTTTATTTGAATTATTACGAAAAGTTGTAGAATCTGGGCTACCGCTGAATATTGCTTTAGAGATTTTCTTATTAAAGCTACCTTATGTCATGGTTTACTCCTTTCCCATGTCCACTTTGTTAGCTACTTTAATGACCTATAGTCGCCTGTCTAGCGAAAGTGAATTAATTGCTTTACGTGGGTGTGGAGTTAGTGTTTATCGGATGGTTTTTACGGCTGTAGTGTTAAGTTTTGCCGTCACGATCATGACTTATATATTTAATGAGCAAATTGCCCCTGCGGCAAATTATAAGGCTACTATTACCCTAGCACAAGCCCTCAAGTCAGACCAACCTTCCTTTAAACAACAAAATATTTACTATCCTGAATATCGAGAATTTAAAGAAGCAGATGGTAGTAAAAATAAAATACTTTCTCGCTTATTTTATGCTGACCAATTTGATGGTAAGCAAATGAAAGGTTTAACAATTATAGATCGTTCTCGCGGCGGAGTTGATCAAATTGTTGTTTCCGAATCAGCTAAATGGAACGGTCAAAAACAAGTTTGGGATTTTTACAATGGGACTATCTATTTGGTAGCAACTGATCGATCTTATCGGAATATTTTACGCTTTGAACATCAGCAATTACAACTCCCGCGCACTCCTTTAACCTTAGCCGAAAATAGCCGAGACTATGGCGAAATGAATATTTCTCAAGCCCTAGAACAACTAGAAATAGAACGTTTGGGTGGTAATGATCAGAAAATTCGCAAGCTCCGAGTGCGAATTCAACAAAAAATCGCCTTTCCCTTTGTTTGCGTTATTTTTGGTTTAGTTGGCTCAGTTATGGGTAGCATCCCTCAACGCACTGGACGCGGGACAAGTTTTGGTATTAGTGTGATTGTGATTTTCAGTTATTATTTACTATTATCTGTTTCTGGAGCTTTAGCACAGGCTGGTATACTTTCTCCCATAATTGGTGCTTGGTTGCCCAATTTATTTGGATTAGTAACGGGTTTATTTTTATTAATCCGAGTAGCCCAGAGATAATGTAAATTTATAAGTCAGTTATCTAGATATTAAGTTTTTTTAGTCATAATTTCAGCAACAAAAGGCTATATATTATTTAATATCTAGCAGCATTTCGATATGAGTAAAATTCGCATTGTCGTTATTGAAGATCATTACCTCACTCGCTTCTCTATTTGCAAAGCATTACAACAAAAAAACGAAATTGAAGTAGTTGGAGAAGCTGGTAATGCCCGTCATGGTCTAATAATGTTAAAGAAGCTACAGCCAGATGTGGCAATTGTGGATATAGGTTTACCAGATCAAGATGGGATTGAATTAACCAAGGAAATTAAAGCGATCGCTAATCATCGTCAATTATCAAATACAAAGGTATTAATTCTAACGTCATCTGATAATAAAGCATCTGTACTTGCAGCCTTTAGCGCTGGTGCAGATTCCTACTGTATGAAAGATATCCGGTTTGATAATTTACTCGAAGCTATACGGGTAACTGCTGATGGTAATCCTTGGATTGATCCGATGATTGCTCGGATTATTTTAGAAAAGGCACAGCAGAAGACACATTTTGTCCAATCCAATGATAATAAACCACCTGTTAACTCTAGTATTCTCTCAGACAGAGAATTAGAAGTGTTAAAATTGATTACCAAAGGTTGTAGTAATGATGATATCGCCAAGAGACTTTATATTGTAACTGGAACTGTGAAAACACACATTAGCAATATTATGAATAAATTATGTGCTAATGATCGTACAGAAGCAGCAGTAATTGCTCTGCGTTCTGGCTTAGTTACATAATTATTAAATTAAGGACATCTTGCCATTCAAAGATGTGGAAAGTTGAGTCAAATTATGACTGATAAAAAGTTAGATAAGCTCAAGCTCATGGTGGTAGATGATGAGTTAGATAACTTAGATTTACTCTATCGCACATTTTGGAAAGATTTTAAAGTCTATAGAGCTAATAATGCCAGTGAAGCCTTGGCTATCTTAGAAAAAGAAGGTGAAATGGCTGTGATTATCTCTGACCAGAGAATGCCCGACATCAACGGTAGTGAATTATTAAGTTTGACGGTTGAGCGTTTTCCTGATACAATTCGGATTTTGCTAACTGGTTTTACTGATGTGGAAGATTTAGTAGATGCAATTAACTCTGGTCGCGTATTTAAGTACATTACTAAACCTTGGAATCCCAACCAACTTCAATTATTAGTTAAGCAAGCTAGTGACACATATCGCTTAGTTAAAAAACGGGTAGCAGAATTATCTCGGGCATTGCGACGGGAATCTTTATTTAATGCTATGACAAAGGCAATTAGAGAATCTTTAGACTATAACAATATGCTGCAAAAAGTTGTTGCCACGATGGGAGAGACATTTGCGGCTCATAATTGTTTACTCAAACCAGTAGAAGATGATTTATTAATACAACAGCCATTTTGCTATCAAAATCCTCAATCTGAAATCTGTAATTTACTTCCAGAACCTAGTGAGTTAATTGCTGAAGTTTTCCAAACCCAACATTATCAAATAACAGAAAATTTTTATAAAGATATCCCTTATCAATACTTGGTTATTCCCCTCATTTATCAACAACATTTACTAGCTATTGTTGCTATTTGTAAGTTAGGAAGCGATCAGATTTGGCATCAAGAAGATATTCAACTAATTACAGATGTGTCCGAACAAGCTGCTTTAGCAATTTCCCAAGCCAAACTCTATCAAAGTCTGCAAGAAAAACAACAACAAATTCACCTGGAGTTGGAAGTAGCTCGCCAAATTCAACATAATATATTACGGCAAACCTTACCGGAAATCACAGGTGTAAAAATCCAAGCTTGTTGCTATCCAGCAAAAGAGGTTGGGGGTGATTTTTTTGAGGTATTTGTCCATGCTAATGGTGATTTGTGGTTAGCAGTTGGTGATGTTTCTGGTAAGGGCGTGCCAGCGGCTTTGTTTATGGCTAGTACGATTTCTCTGCTGCGTCGGGAACTATCTCAAGAAGTACCTGTAGAGCCAAATGTGATGATGCAGAATCTGAATTATGCTCTGAGTGATGACTTAATCAGCAGTAATTATTTTATCACGATGGTTTTAGCCCGTTATCACCCAAGCACAAGAGAACTTGTCTATGCTAATTCTGGGCATATTTATCCTTTTATGTGGTCACAAAAAACAATTTTTAATGATTCTCCCCATTATCTGAAAGTTCGGAGTATTCCCTTGGGAATATTACCTAAATGGCAAGGAGAATCTGGCCGTTTGATTCTTGCTCCCGGAGATACATTACTGCTGGCTAGTGATGGAATCACGGAAGCAACTGTATGGGAAAATTTAGACAATCCCCAAACAACTAATCGTTCTATGCTCAATCAAGCAGGTTTGTGGCAACTGATTAAAAAACAAACTCAATCACTTAATCTGGATAATTTATTAGCTGTTATTCAAGCCAACAATGATCTCCAAGAAGATGATCAAACTATACTCTGTTTGGAGATTTTATAGGTTATGAAAAGTGAACTTCATGTTCCTAGTGACCTGAGTTTTATCAATATTGTAGAAAACTGGTTATTGGGATGTTTACAATTGCATCTAGGGGAATCTGTTGATTGGACAAAACAATCAAGTCTGTTACGATTAGTTTTGATAGAAGCATACTCTAATGCTGTTCGTCATGCTCATAAAGAAAAGCTAAATTTACCAATTTTACTGCGTTTAGAACTGAAAGACCGAGATTTATCAATAGAGATATGGGATCATGGTGAAGGTTTTGATCTGTCTACTTATTTTCCACCCAACCCCCTTGACAGACAAGAAGGTGGTTATGGTTGGTTAATTATGAATCGGTTGATGGATAAGGTAGAGTATAAATTACAGGTAAATGGTGCTAATTGTCTGAAGCTAGAAACGACTCTCACAGAACTATTGCCTGATGTTTTAAGAGATTGACAATCTCAGGTCTAAATACACTGAGATTGTTTAATCAAAGATATGACTTGCTCTACCAAGTTTTCACTAGTAGTCTGTCAAATTTATTTTGACGGGTTTTTGGTAGTGCGGGCCGAAAAGCCCGCGTGAGCGAGACGCTCACACTACAGTCCATCATTTTTATCTTGACAAACTACTAGGTAAAGTAAAGAAATCAATTCAAAATAAGTTGCAGAAAATTATTTGCTAATACCAGGAAATTCTCTAATTTACACACCATATTTAAATAAAATGATGGTGAAATGGGAATATTGCCTGTCCAAATTTCATCTCATTAAGAATCTTCTGGAAATACCCATGTTGGTGGTTCTGTGATTTTTTTCCGCAATCTTTCTTCAGCTATTTCTAGCATTTTGTCTAAAGAAGTTTCTTCAATAAACTTTGAAGTTGATTCTCTAAACTCGATATTGGGACATTTATCACCTAAAACGCAACCGTTAACACAGGCTTCAGCACAGTTAATTTTTTGCTCCACAATTAATTCCTCTCTAATTTGGGTGTTTTCACTTGGCAAATAAATTTTACCTAATTTGTTTCTTAAACTAGTGTACTGTAGGGGTTTAAGATTGCGCTTTCCTCCTACTTCTAAATTTGTAGAAAAACGGCTCATGTCGGAATTATTAGCTAATACTGGAACTATTGCGGCGATCGCTACTGCTGTTGTCCCTCAGCAAGGTAGTGTAGGTATTGTGCGGGTTTCTGGTGATCAGGCAATGGCGATCGCGCACACTCTATTTTACGCCCCAGGGCGACAAGTTTGGTCAAGTCATCGCATCATTTATGGTTATATTCGTCAACCCCAAACTAAGCAAATTGTTGATGAAGCTTTATTATTAATAATGAAAGCCCCTCGGTCTTTTACCCGTGAAGATGTGGTAGAATTCCATTGTCACGGGGGAATTATGGCGGTGCAACAAGTATTGCAATTATGCTTGGAAAATGGCGCAAGATTAGCTCAACCGGGAGAATTTACATTAAGAGCATTTTTAAATGGCAGATTAGACTTAACCCAAGCGGAAAGTATAGCAGATTTAGTGGGAGCAAAATCACCTCAAGCTGCTCAAACGGCTTTGGCTGGATTACAAGGTAAATTAGCCCAACCTATCCGCAAATTACGGGCTAATTGTTTAGATATTTTGGCAGAAATTGAAGCCAGAATTGATTTTGAGGAAGATTTACCACCTTTAGATCAGCAAAGAATTATTGCAGATATTGAGCAAGTGACGGCGGAAATTAGTAAATTATTAGCCACAAAAGACAAGGGTGAATTACTGCGAACTGGTCTAAAAGTGGCGATAGTGGGGCGACCAAACGTGGGAAAATCGAGTTTATTAAATGCTTGGAGTCAGAGCGATCGCGCCATTGTCACCGACTTACCAGGAACAACCCGCGACGTGGTAGAATCTCAATTGGTTGTGGGAGGAATCCCCGTCCAGGTATTAGATACAGCGGGGATTCGGGAAACAGTAGATCAGGTAGAAAAAATCGGTGTAGAGCGATCGCATCGTGCCGCTAATGATGCTGATTTGGTATTATTTACCATTGATGCGGCCTCCGGTTGGACATCAGCAGATCAAGAAATCTATCAACAAGTAAAACACCGTCCGGTAATTTTAGTCATTAATAAAATTGACCTGATTTCATCAGCAGAACAAGAAAATCTTCAATCCAAAATCCAAAATCCAAAATCCAAAATTGTCACAGCCGCAGCGATAAATCAAGGAATTGATAATTTAGAAACAGCGATTTTAGAAATAGTTCAACAGGGAAAAGTTCAAGCCGCTGATCTGGATTTAGCAATTAATCAAAGACAAGCAGCAGCTTTAACAAAAGCCAAGATTGACTTAGCACAAGTGCAAATGACAATCACCGATAAATTACCCTTAGATTTTTGGACAATTGATTTAAGAGGAGCAATTCAAGCATTAGGAGAAATAACCGGAGAAGAAGTTACAGAATCAGTTTTAGATCGGATTTTCAGCCGCTTCTGTATTGGTAAATAAGATCATTTATTGTTTGCAGTCCCCTAATAATATCTCAAAATTGCAGTATTTTAGACCGTGATGATTTCTTTGATGATCACATAAGGTTCAACAATCAGAGCATTAAATCGCTTTTCACGGTTGAGATTCCATTCTCCCACTTGATCTATTGTCGGTTTGGCTAATAATTGTTCATCTATCCAATGTTGCACTGAAAGAATATTATCACTAGCGATCGCTTCTCCCACATCTAATAAGTCTAAATTCTCCGCTACCAAAATCACCGCATCTTTTTGGACATGGGGAATTAACCACTCCCATTCTGCTTCATCGAGATTTTGCTGTAATTTTTCCCGTAATTCCGACATAATTCCCCACTTTATTGATTATTAGTTTCATTTTACCTGATCAGCAAGCCCTAGTTAGTGCAGGGATATACCTATAAGATGCGAAACTATGTAAATAAATATTACAAAATCTACGGTAGTAATTTACTTTTTGCCCGTAAGTTGGTATATAAAATAGTTAAGAATAAATTAAAAAAAAGTTAAAGGGAGCTTAAAATATGGACACAACTAATAACAACACTCCCACAGGAGACAATCCTGACAATAATAAAACTAATCCCAACGATGAGGAAGGTGAAAACTGTCACCATAAACTAGTGTGGTCTTGTGATCCAAACAGTTATCCTCGTTGCACTTCTCAATGGGTACTGGAGTGCGAGCTAATCTGTCATTTACCTGAGTCCGACCTCAGAGAATAACCTGCAAATATTGATGAAAACCCTTATGGGGTAGGCATACTTCGACCCTTCGACAGGCTCAGGGCATCGCAGGCTCAGTACAAGTCTTGTCTGCCATATAAAAAATTTTACCCTCCGAAATCGTGCATTTCATTAATTGCGTTCGCACACCTTTGAGTAACCCTTTCCAATTCCTCTTTCTTAGTAGAAATGGGAGCATCAATTAACTTCCCAATTCTCAGAGTTAAAGGTTCAGAAACCAATTTTTTAGAAGTCATGAATTTTATTTAAACAGTCAGTGGCATCATAACATTAGATATGTGGTATTTATTATAATCTTCAATATACATTAGCAGACATTTAGCAACATATTCTGCTAATTTAACGGGTACAGCATTACCAATCATCTGTTCTAAATCTGTTTTTGAACCTGCAAAAATAAAATTATCAGGGAAAGTTTGAAGATAACTTCTTTCACGAGTAGTTAATGGACGCAAATCTGGTGTTAATGGTGCAACATCTCCGGGGTGTTGTTGATAAGTTTTAGGTATTGGTCTATTCACACCTCTAATAGTCGGACTTGGTTCATCAATACTAAAAATAGCCCTTCTTTGATAACTTCTAGGATGACGATAATAATATTCAATCCCTAAACTATTCCCTAAATAATCTCTAATAGTTGTCGGTTTTTTAGATAAATTAGCTTCTAGATAAGTCTTGAGATCATCATCTTGACCACCAAGTTCTCCTATACAGAAGAATCTCTTTCTTTTCTGTGGTACACCGCATAAACTAGCATCTAATACTTTTTCTGTTAAACCATAACCAGCAGATTTAAGAATTTGCTTAAACTCTTGATATTTGTGGGATTTTCTAAACAATTCTACATTTTCTAAAACAAACCATTGACTAGAGACATTAGCTACTATTTCAGCAAATGTAATACTTAAATCTCCTCTCCCTAAATCTTCATTACGCTTACCAGCACTAGAAAAATCTTGACATGGTGGACCACCAATAATTACATCAGGTAAAAATTGTTTAAATATTGAATAATTATTATTTACCTGACTCAAATCATATTCAAAAATCGGATGATGAAAGTTTTGCTGATAAACATTTATGGCAGATTTCCAGTTTTCAAAAGCAGCAACAATCTCAAATCCACTATTTTGAAATCCTAGTGATAACCCACCACAACCAGAGAATAAATCTATGACTTTTAAGGAAGAGGATTTCATTTGTATATTTATTCGTGTAATACCAATTTTATGTAAGGCTGCACAGAATAAAAATTATCCGCGTTTATCCGCGTTTATCTGCGTTTGATTATCTTTTAAATCTTATTCTATGCAGCTTCATCTCAATTTGGTGCAGAATGTCTAATTGCATTAGAATGTTTTTGATAATATACTTAGATAATAACGCATTTATTATGTATACTGAAAACTCTTGTGGGGTAGGCATCTTACCTGCCCTATAATAAATTCTTACCTTCCCAAATCGTGCATGGCATTAATTGCGTCCGCACACATTTGAGTAACCCTTTCCAATTCCTCCTTCTTAGTAGAACTAGGAGCATCAATTAACTTGCCAATTCTCAAAGTCAAAGGGACTGAATGAGGTACAGAAGAACCGGGTTGTAAAATCTTCTCACTTCCCCATAAACACACTGGTAAAAAAGGAGCTTTGGCCTTAGCTGCGAGGAGGGCTGCACCTCTTTTGGGGTCATGAATGCGACCATCTGGGGTGCGTGTACCTTCTAAAAACACACCCACAGCCCAACCATTATCTAAATATTCTAAAGCGGAACGGATAGCATTGCGGTCAGCACTACCGCGACTTACAGGATACGCACCGTATAATTTAATGGCTTGTGATAAAACAGGAACTTTAAATAATTCTTCTTTAGCCATATAAGCAACTGGACGACGCACAGAAGTAGAAACTATCGGGGGGTCGAAGTAACTAGCATGATTACTAACTACTATGACCGCTCCAGATTGGGGGACATTTTCCGCACCATAAATCTTGCCGCGAAAGTATGTGTGCAGCAAAGGGCTAATTACCGACCACTTAAAGGCGTGATACAGTGCTAAACTAATTAAGGGTTCACGAGTTCTAGTCACAGAAGATAATATAAATAAAATAGAATCCAAAAGTCAGAATTCAGGAGTCAGAACTTATTTTAACCTCTAACTCCCAAATCTAACTGCTGATTTTGCCTACATCAGTTTCCTACCGTTAAAGCCTGTTGTCCTTGAGGTGAACTAGCATAACCTAGAAATGCTTGTACTCCAGCACTAGCAGGGTCTTTATAGATATAATACAGTGAACGTTTGAAAGGATAACTAGCCGCTTCTGGAGTCAAGCCTTCAATAGCCACGACTCGCACGGTTTGCTGATTAGCAACTTGAGCAAAAGTCGCATAGCCGATACCATCTTTTTTCAAAGCTTGAACTAAGGGAGTTGTGGCATCTTGGGGTAAGGTCGTAATATTGGGTGTAGTCCCAAAATTAGCTCCTTTTAAGACTAATTCTTTAAAAGTTTGATGTGTGCCACTAATTGCTGGACGATTAATGACGCGGATAGTTGCGGCTGAACCACCTACGGCTGACCAATTATTAATTTTTCCCTGAAATATATCTGCAACTTGACTGCTGGTTAATCCTCGGTTGAAAGGATTGGCTTTACCGACTATCAGAGCGATCGCATCTTGTGTTACAGTAACATCCTTTAATCCCTGACTTTGCTCCTGTACTGTCAATGGTCTAGAAGCCGCCGCAATCTCAACTTTACCAGCTAAAAGATCCTGAATTCCCTTATCTGTCCCATTCGCTACAGCATCTACTTTTGTACCGGGAAACTGTTTCTCAAAGCCATTTTTGAGATTTTGGTTAATTGTCACCATACTCGTAGAACCGTCTATTTTGACAGTCGTACCACTAGCCACTGTCTTTGGTAACGGAAAAGCCCCAGAGGTCGCACCAGCAGGAGAATTACTTTCTGGCTGCGTAGCTGTCGGATTTGGGGCAGGATTACGCATAAAAAACCACCAGTAACCACCACCCAAAAACCCTAAAAATAGCAAAATAAACACAATAGGAGGTGGACCGCTTCTCTGACTCATAAATTCCTAATTATTCTGGTAATTGTTTAGATTGGGAATCTTGTAATCTGTGCAAACGACGAGCAACTTCGTCATCTAATGTCATAGTTTCAATCTCAGCCTGGAGTTTTTCGGTAGGATTTTCCGATAATTCCACCAAAGCCTCCGTCTGTAAATTTCGACGCTCTACAGCCCCCTTAGCCTTTTCAAAATCACTTTTAGCCGAGCCAATATCAAATTCATTATTAACTTTAGCAATCATAGCCAGAGCTTCATTTACCTCTGACATATCCTTCATATTCTGCATATCGGCTTTGTAGCTTTCTAACTTCATGCGCTCACGGTTAAGTTTATCTTTAGAAGCTTTGACCGCAGTTTCTGCTTGTTTAACCATTTCCTCCAGTTTGGGCAAAATTTGCTCTGTTTGAATTGCCTTACTCATGGCCATTCGCGCAGCTTCTTCATTACCACTACGTTGAGCAATCATAGCTTGTTGCTCTAGAGTTTTGGATTCTGTAATTTTTGCCTCATATTTGCGTTTAGCAGTCTTATATGCGCCCTCTTGAGCCGCAACTGCTCCCGCTAGTTTCTGAACGGCTTCTTGCATTGACTGAAGGGATTCTTCAGCAACTGCTACAGCCACTTTACCACCAGACTCTACAGGCATTCCCCATAACCAGTTCCAAGTCCCAACTATGGTTCGCCCTGCCCTTTCGCCCATTATCCAATAGACAGCTTTTTTCATAACTGAAAGTTATTGCAATAAGGATGGTTATGGTAATATTTGTACCTTAAAAATAGCCGAAAAATTAGCATTTAAGCAATTTCTTGGTGTACAAATTTATTTTTTAACTATACCAACCATCATTTCTGGCTCTGTACTGACGCTGTATGCCGCTTCTAGAAGTTCTACTTCAGAGGGTAGTTTCAGATGAGAACTTAAGTGTAGTCTTTCCAGAAGCCGAATAAACTCATAAGTGGGATCTATCAAGTAGATAACTTTACCTTCCTTGACAGAGAAACCATGACGGGCTGACCACTGAAATGCGTGGTGCATATTATGCCACCCTTCACCAAAGGTAAGTAGTGCCACAAACCAGTTATTCCGGCTGTAGTCATTGCTGACAAACGGTTTTTCTCCAAATATATGAGAAAGAGAGTTGACAAAGGCAACGCAATGGAAAAGTATCATTGTACTCAAGAAGAAAGCACCAAGAAACTCCAGTCCACCTATCCAGAAAGAAATTACCCCTAAAAGAATGAGGGGAATAAAGTGTAACCGGTCTATGGTTTTAAGTACCCAATCTGCTTCCAAATCAGCAGGAAGACTAGGCGGAAAAAAGTTTCGAGATAACAACCATCCACATTGCGACCATAGGAAGCCTTTAAAACCTGTAAATGGTGCATGGGGGGAGTGGCTATCGTCTGGTTTATCAGAGTTATTGTGATGTCCCTGAATATGATGACCCTTCCACCAGTTAGGACCCATTTGTCCTGAAGAACAGGCAATAATGCTACCAATCCATTTGATGATCATCGGTGCCTGATAAGATTTATGAATAATCAGCCGATGGTAGATGGCTGTAATACTCATCATTCTAATAACATATAGGGCAACTGCCCAAAGAATACTCCTCCATGAGAGTCCGGTGAATAAGGGAAGGAATGATCCTAAGTGGGTTACTATTATTAAAAATGGTCCCACCATGTAACCAAAAGCTAAAAGTCTAGGATATTTTTTCATATATCGGTGTTTTTTTGAATTATATTCATGAAATATTTTGAGTTTTGTTTGCAGATTTATTAAGCCAGTTTTTTAGAAACTTCAAGGAAGTGTAAGGTTGATTTTTTGGGGTTATGTTACAGCGGTTTCCGCTCTTATGAGGTACATCTTAGCCCCCTCATCGCTGGCGGGGAGGGGTTGGGAGTGGGGTTCTTGTAGCTCATAACACCGGGAAGTGCTGTACTTTTATCCTGACAAATTAATGATGGCTTGCTGAGTAAAGCTAGAACCACTTCTCAATAAGGGTTTCGCGGATTTTGAGAACAAAAAAGTGCAAGGCTATGGCATTGAGAGCCTCAAAATCCTTGCATTTCTATGGAAAATCAGGGGGTGAATTTGGAAACCAATCTCCCAAACCACCATTTTTAGAACTGTGTGGCATCTAAGTTCGCTTTGGGTACTTATTCAGCAAACCCTAATGAAGTTCATCAAATAAATTTTGAGACAATAAAAATAGACATCATAGAAAGGTTATGTTGCCAATTTCATCTACATAATGACTTATTTAATTGTGAATTAATTTGTGCAATTACCTATTCAGGTAACTCCCCAGCATTACGAATGTTCTCTAAAATCAAGCCAGTTGCAGTCCGTTTAATCAAACCTGTTAAGACGTTCCCCGGACCAATTTCCACAACTTTCTCAATACCATTTTCTGGTAATTGCAAAGAAATTTCTCGCCAACGCACAGGACCTGTCATTTGTTGAGAAAGACGCTGTTTTAAAGTTTCCGCTGCTACCGCCGGAATTGGATCTACATTAGACAAAACTGGGACGGTTGCTGACTGAAAAATTACTGAATCGAGAACTTGTTGAAATTCTGTTGCTGCTGCTTTCATTAAATGGGAATGAAATGCGCCCGAAACCTTTAAGGGAATAGCCCGTTTAGCTTTGACTTGCGACATGACAGCCTGTACAGCTTCAGGAGTTCCAGAAATGACAACTTGGGCAGGACTGTTATCATTTGCTAAAACTACATCAGGTGTTTCGCTAATAACTTTTTCTAATTCTTCTCGGTCAAAGTTCATTAGTGCGGCCATCATTCCCCCAGCAGCACTATCCATTAATTCTGCCCGTCGTTTTACCAAATGCAACCCAGCAGACCATTCAAAGACACCAGCCACATAAAGGGCGATATATTCACCTAAACTATGACCTGCAACTAAGTCTGGTTGCTGTCCTTTTTCCCGCAAAATATCAGCAATAATACTTTCGATTACATATAAACTAGGTTGGGTATAAAGTGTCCGTGATAAGGTTTCAATATCACTTTGGCAGATATCTGTGACAGACCAGCCCAAAATTTCCTCAGCTTGAATAAATTTTTCTTTGGCAGATGGTAGATTTAACAAGTCTATTCCCATTCCCAGCGATTGAGAACCTTGTCCGGGAAACACCCATGCAGTTTTAGTCATTTGTTCTTTGTTAGTTGTTAGTTGTCAGTAGGGGCGAAGCATTTGGAAGATAAA
>NZ_VIKY01000117.1:0-559 GCF_009711925.1 Dolichospermum sp. UHCC 0352
TGATTACTCTTGCAAGCCCAGTCCCTTTAGGTCTGGGTTACTGACTCACTAGATAATGGTAGATAATTAGCAATGGTCGAGATTTTTCATCTTGAGTTGTTGATGGATTGCTAACTTCGTACAGGTATTAATTGTGACAGAAATTTCCAGCGGTAAAGACCAACAACATCCACTCTACAACCGCGATCGCCCCCTTATTGATATTTTACTCGCTCAAGACGCAACCGATTACAATTTATCAGAATTGGCTAGACTAAAAATTCGCTATCAAGGTTTTCCGGGAGCGCGGGACATCCAAAGCAACTTAGATAAAGTTTTGCAACGCTGGGGTTTAACGGAAACTGAACTATTTGCAAAAACCCGTCAAATCCATGATATCGGCGGAATTTACAAAAGTCAGGGCAAAAAAGACGAGCAGGATTGGAATTAGGGAATAGGAGTTCAGGAGTCAGGAGTCAGGAGTCAGGAGGAAAAAAGAATAAAGAAGGAAGTTTCTCCCCTACTTCCCCCACTTCCCCCACTTCCCCCACTTCCCCCACTTCCCCCACTTCCCCCACTT
>NZ_VIKY01000118.1:0-3681 GCF_009711925.1 Dolichospermum sp. UHCC 0352
GCCCGTACAGTTGTCAGTTGTCAGTTGCAAAAGAATATTTCTCTCCCCCTGCCTCCCCTGCCTCCCCTGCCTCCCCTGCTCCCCCTACTCCCCTACTTCCCCTACTCCCCTACTTCCCCTGCTCCCCCGACTCCCCTACTTCCCCTGCCCCCTGCCCCCTGCTTCCCTGCCCTCTATCACCCTCCGGCCACTTCTTCCCCCTGGGGTAAACTTCTAATCAGTTCCCGAATTACATCTGTTGCTGGTCTACCTGTCTGTTGACAATATTTTTCTAGTTTCTCTGCTTCTTGTGTTGCGAGATTAACTGTTATGCGTTTAACTGCCCATTTTTTATTTGTCATTATCATGCACTTTGCTGTATATTAACTTGATTTAGAAAGTTCGGTCACTCAAAACAAAAATGATACTATGAAAGTTAGTCGGAATTAACAAGGTAACAAAAACACTAATCTTATTTAAAATTTTCAGTTTGTCAACTACCTACCAAAATTTTTTTTGCGATGATTTTGCTTGAATACGGGAAATTTCTGGAGATTTGCACCATGAGTGTATTTTATACCAATTTAAGATGAAGCTGTATTGAATCAGATTTCTAGAATTATTGACCGCGGATAAAGACGGATGAATTCATGGATTTTATGATTCTGTGCAGCCTCTCATCAAGTTGGTATTAGATATCCTGTAATTTAATTCATAAATTTTAGGTATATCTATTTTTTTAGTCAAGTGTTTCTAAGTTTAATTCTTCCGAGGAAAGTACATTAGCTTCTAATAGAGCCATCATATCTCGTAATTGAGGATTACCACGAGCAGTCCCGGTCAATCCTTTGGCAATAATTAAACCGCAATGGCCTTTGGTATTTTTACACCGCTGATGCCATTTTTTCTTAGCTTCTATGTGAACTGGATCATCATCTAAAAATTGCCCAAACAAAAATAATTCATTATTATGTGTTTGCAATAAACCTAAGTCATAGAGATCATCATCCACAGGATCGGTTACCGTATGAAAACAGATGGCGTTTAATCCTCCAGCAGCTTGAATATTTTCAATAATTCCTTTAGCTTTAGGGCGAGAGGTTTGAATGACAATTACAGGTAAACCGTCCCCTTTTAGTTCAAATTCCCCTGCTGCTTGGTAATTAGGCGCTTGACGCAGGTAATTTAATGTTTCCCAGGGTAATACTCCCAAACTCATGAAAGCATCTTCAGGGATTAAGTCGTCTCTGAGGGCTTCAAAGATGGAATCATCTTCATCTTCATCATCTTCGTCATCTAAATCAAAACCAGCCATTTCTTCTAGTTCTGCTGTCAAATCTGGCATAGTAGAAACGGTGACAGTTAAAGATTTGCGATTGTTTTCGGGTTCTGGTAGGGAAATTCGATAACGTTGACTCAGGGTAAGAAAATCTTCGTCGTATAATTGCCGATGGTGGTCATGCAGAAACCGCAATAAACTTTCTACAGCAACAAAAGTTAGTAGTGCTTCTTCTTCATACAAAACGGAACGTAATCCTTCTAGGGGATGAATATTTCCGAAGGTAGGTTCAATTTCTGAAAGTGGCATTTGTGCCAAATTTCCTAGATCATCATCTTCGTTTTCGTGCAAGGAATCAAAGGTGAGAAATAAACAATCTTGTTTGAGGAAGGCTTCTTCTAAATCTTGCTGAAGTTCATCTTCATCAGCTAAAACAGCAGCCCGAAACCGCTTGAGGGAATCTTCCGAACGATAAAACAAAATTCCATATTCAATTCCTAGCATTCCCATGACTGAGGCATAGAGTTTCTCTACATCCCATTGATTAATCTCTATGGATAAAATTTGCTGTTCTTCTAAAAATCTCCAAGGGGCAGATTGCCAAACTTCTAAGGCTTTATCATGGAGAAGTTGGGCGTATTTGGGTGGTAAATCGGGAATTTGGCTATCAATGACTTCGGCAAAAGAACGAAATAGTTCGTCAATTATGGGTAATTCTGGTACGTAGTCAATGGCAATATCTAAGTCTTGCAAGACTCCGCGCAGGTAAAATTGAATTTCCCGGTCGCGGACAACTATTCTTTGCGGTCTACCGGGTTTGGCTGGACTTTGGGGATGTTCTATTGCCTGCATGAGGGTACGCACAATGGCTTCTGGTCCCAGGGCGGGATCTACCATGTCCATGCTTCTCACAATGCCTTCTGAGGCATCTACCCAAAGAATACAATCTCCTTTGGCATCTGGGTCTGTAAAGGGGGTGTGTGGTGATGACAATGGACGGCGATCGCCCTCCCATACAGAAGGAATCTGGGGTAATTTCTGCAACCGACGACTGGTAGAGCGATTAAAACTTGTCATAGAGTAAGTGAATCAAAACAAAGCGATTGAAAATTAGAGTTTTGGGAATGGTTAATCTTTCAACACACCGAACCCCTCAATTCTAGAATAAAAATCTGAGGTTGCTAATAAACACAGCAACAGTTGACACAAACAGGGATTATTCTAAAATTTTCTCCTATCTTTCCATCTTCCCATCTTCTTATGCTTTTTTGCCGTCGGAATGTCGCTAAAATGAATACAAAAACATTCATAGCAGCCCAGAGGTACGAGAATGCCTGATGGGGTATTGATAAAACTAGTTCAGGAGTTAAGAATTTATGACACAAGCAACTCAAACTCAACAACGGGGAATTCTATTATCTGAATCTGCATTGCGTCAGGTTAAGTCTCTTCAAGATAAGCAAGGGCAAGATCTATGCTTACGGGTGGGAGTTAGACAAGGTGGTTGTTCGGGAATGTCTTATATGATGGATTTTGAGGATGTCAGCAAGATTAACCCTGATGATGAGGTTTTTGATTATGATGGCTTCAAAATTATCAGCGATCGCAAAAGTCTACTTTATCTTTACGGCTTAATGCTCGATTATAGTGATGCCATGATTGGTGGTGGTTTCCAATTTACTAACCCCAATGCTGCCCAAACTTGTGGTTGCGGTAAGTCTTTCGGCGTTTGACACTCCCCGGTCTAAAGACATTGACACCTAAAATTTTTTGGAATTTTCAGGTATCAATTCCGAGGTTTTCAGCATATTTTTTGATAAGTTAGGAGTCAGAAGTCAGAAGTCAATTAACAACTGACAACTGACCACTGACTAAGAACAACTGACAACTGACCACTGACTAAGAACAAATGACTAATACAATTGATTCCGTTGATTCCCTATTTGATAAAGGTTTAGAACGCTACAAGGCTGGAGAATCTGTAGAGTCACTGATTCCTGTATTTAAAGAGGTATGCGATCGCTCTCCTAAAGCCAGTTCAGCCTGGGTTTGTCTCGCTTGGTTATATCTTCTTGATAATAAAGGTAAATTGGCTTTCAACGCTGCTAATAAAGCTGTGAAACTCAATCCCCAAGATCCGCAAGGAAGAATTAATCTGGCTTTAGCTATGTTAGAAACAGGTCAAAAAGGTTTACGGGAACACATTGATTTTGCACAACAATTGATATTTGTCAATGAAGAATGGCAGGAAGAAGTTAAAAATAGCATTGAAGATGGTTTAACCAGAAAACCTGATTGGAAAAACTTAGCCAAAGTCAAAAAATGGTTATTTGAAAAATAGGGAATAGGGAATAGGGAATAGGGAGAAGATACTTCCAATTAACAACTAACAACTGTACGGGCGAAGCATTTGGAGAACTATT